>DAICYU010000342.1 GCA_027311485.1 Acetobacteraceae bacterium | reverse complement strand
CGCACCGGGAAGCCAGACACCACGGGCCTGCCGCCCTGGCCGCCGTTCACGCTGGCGCAGCGCGCGACCATGGTGTTCGACACCACGCCAAGGATAGTCAACGACTACCGTGGGCAGGAGCGTGCAATGTTGGCATCCTTGCCCCTGTATCGTGTGCTTCGCTAAACCACGATCACCCGCAGCTGCACGGCCCGCGGCTTGAGCGGTCGCCGCCAACAACCGCGCGGTAGGTAACCCGTGCCGGAACGGCGCCTTCCCTGATCCGCAAGCGGATATCGAGGCAACCCGCGTCCCGCCTCCCCGTTTCCGCCCCGTCAGCTATGGGGAGATGTACGGTGGCTCAGATCAAAGTGCTGGATAAGGCCTTATGGCCGGATGTGCCGAAGGACGTCATTGCCGAGGCCGAGCGCGCCGCCAAAACTCAGCCCTGCTGGATTGCTCGGCAGGGCAACGGCCATATTGTCGCGATGGACGGCCCGGGTGACCCGGACGTGGCAACCGGAGATGTGCTGTTCATCGCCGAGGTCGGGCCGGGATAATCCGCCCGGCTCACCGAACCCCCTTCGCGCACACGCCGGTTGATCATCCACCGGGCGTCATGCCACCGCGACAGCGGCCTCAGCGGCCGGCTGGCGCTGGTTGACCACATCAAGCGTGACGGCGATCGGCCTGTGGTCCGACGTCTCTCGCAACAGAGCCCGTGCCCCGACGCAGGCCATTCCCCGCACCAGGCACCGATCGATCCGCAACGGAACCAGGTCGCCGGCGATATGCGTATGTTCGCGCGGCCCGACATCGCGGAAACCCGGCAACAGCGCCGGGCCGACCAGGTTGTAATCACCGACCACCGCTGCCCGGTGCGGCAGCACCTTGGCGATGCAACGCAGTTGCCGTCGGTTCAACAGCTGCCCATGCGACAGATGGACATTCGCGACAGTCATCGACCCGAATTCGACGATCTGGCAGACCCGGTCGAACATGGCCCCGGATGGCAGCGGCAGCACGGTCGGTGGGGTTGTCAATGGAACCGGGCACCAGACGCCAAGCCCGTGGATGCGCCCGGGAAGTGGACTGCGCACATAGTGGCCGCCTACCCTGCCGGTCAGTCCATCCATAGCCCGGGTCACCTCCTGCATCAGGAGAAGGTCGGGCCGCTCCCGCTCGATCAGTCTGGCGACGTCATCGGGCGATGCTCCGGTCAGGCGGAGTAGATTCCAGCTGATAAGTTTAATCATTTAGAGATGCAATGAGTGAAGATACCGGCTTGTCACAACCACGCTCTCTGCATGGCAGCCACTCGTTCGAACAACGCGATCCAACCGGAACCGCTCTCATTTCATGGACGCTCAAGGGCTTTGACCTCATTTCCGCAAACAGGCGTTCTCATAGGTAAGGCAACATCAGCCGAGCGCCCGCGTCGCGTAGTCGCATAAAAAGTGAGCGGGCATCCAGTTCTGATTGCGTTAGGGGTGCCCCGCGACTGTGTTGAATTGTATCGAGGAGGATCTGCGCCAGATCGTGGTCGTAAACCTCCATGCAAAGCTCAAAATTCAATCGGAAGGACCGGATATCCCAGTTGCTGCTGCCAATCAGGCACCATTCTCCGTCCACCACCATCAGCTTGCCGTGGTGGAACGGGCGCGGGCTGCGCCAGATCCGCACGCCACCTGTCAACAGCGGTCCGACATTGGCGCGGGCCGCCCAGTCCACCAGGGCATGATCGCTCTTTTCCGGCAGGACGACATCAACGCTCACGCCACGCATCGCGGTCAGGGACAGCGCGGTGACCAGACGCTCATCCGGCAGGAAATAGGGCGTCATGATCGTGATGCTTTGCCGGGCGCAGGACACCGCCTCCAGCACCGCGAACTCGATCTTCTCAATGTCCTCGTCCGGCCCGGCGTCGATGACACGGGCAAGGGCACCATCGGTTTCGGGCGGGGGCGGGAACCACGCGCCGCCTTCCAGATCCTCATCGGTGACGAACTGCCAGTCCTGCGCGAACGCCTCGGTCAGTTGCAGCACGACCGGCCCTTCGATCCGGAAATGCAGATCCTGCACCGGCGCCTTCGGATGCGTCGCCATGACGTTTTCGTCGGCGATGTTCATGCCGCCGGTGAATCCGACAGTGCCGTCCACCACCAGGATTTTCTTATGCGACCGCAGATTGATGAACGGCATGCGCCAGGGCAGCGGTGAGTGCATGAACCGCGCCGCCGGGACCCCGCGGCGTCGCAGGCGGCGATAGGCGGCGGACCACAGCCAGCCGCCGCCGATGCCGTCGATCAGGACCCGGACCTCGACCCCGCGCGCCTTGGCTTCGGCAAGGGCGGTGATAAAGCGCCCGCCCCACCGGTCGGCCCGGAAGATGTAGGATGACAGGCCGATACTGTGCTGTGCGGCGGCGATCGCCGCGAGCATGGGCGGATAGGCTTGGTCGCCGTTGTGGAAGACGGCAATCCTTGTGCCATTGAGCAGCGGCATTTCGGTGATCCGGCCGACGCCACGACCCAGCGGCGCCAGATCGCTGCTAACCTCGGACGATATCAGCGCGGTCATCCCGCTGCCCCATCCGGACAGGCGGACCTTGCGGGCGCGGCGTCTCACGCGGTTGACGCCGAACACGGCGTAAGTCACCGCCCCAAGGAAGGGCGCGAACCACACCAACCCGATCCAGCCGACGGCCGACGCCACCTCCCGCTTGCGCAGTAGCACGTGGAGGGTAATGGCGACGGCCAGCGGAAGCCCGATGATGAGCGTCAGGTCCGCCCGGATGTGCAGGAAATCAAACCAAAGGTCGGTCACGACAGCAGACCCCCCGTCACGGCCGGCCGTTGCCGAACGCTGGCCGGACTATGCCGCAACCAGTCGCCAGGATCGTTCCGGCCATCCCTTGCCGGCCCGGTGTCCAATTCGCTACCTGTTCCAACCCGTCATTGCGTGATCTGTCGCGCCGCATGCATCAGCCCCATAAGCTGATTGCTTTGGATCAAAGATTGTCCCGCACCGAAACCCCTCTTTGCCGAGAGACGCCGGATGCTGCTGCGGTTTTGATGATGCCGGGCCGGCATGGCGTGACCGGTGCCACCCACGGTGTGCGCCGCTGCAGACCCGCGCTGGCGGCGACGCTGTTCAGCGGGCGGCGCCCCGGGTGCTCTGTCCGGCGGGGCTGTCCGGATTGGTGGGGCTGCCGAGCACGTGGCCGTTGACGGATTCGCCGTACATCGACCAGGGCGAGTTGTGGAACTTTTGCCGCGTTTCCGCGACCGAACCGTTGAAGCGCGGGTCCTGCGGCCGTTCCTGACTGTCTACGAACAGGGCCACATCCCAGGCATCCTGGTCCGACAGCGTGCCGCCCAGCCCGAGCGGCATGTTCCGCTTGATGAACGCCGCCGCCGCGTCGACCTGCTGCATGCCGGCACCCCAGTTGAAGGACTCGTTGCCCCAGAGCGGCGGGAAAACCAACGTGCCACCGGCCGATTGCCCCTGCCCTGTTGGGCCATGGCACAGCGCGCATTTGGCCTGATAGATGCTCTGGCCCCGCATGTAGTCGGGGGCGCTCGCCGGCTTGGCCAGCCGGGGATAGCCACGGCCGGGCAGCTCTGCACCTACCGGCGCGCCGCGTGCCAGCCAGGCCGAGTAGGTCTGCAACGCCACCAGCACCTTGTCGCCCAGCGGCGGCGCCTTGCCGTTCATGCTGAACCGGAAGCAACCCTGCATCCGCTCCGCGAACGTGTTGACGTGCTTGTTCTTCGCCCGGTACGCGGGAAAGGCGACCCAGGCGGCCCACAGGGGTGCCGCGCCGGGCAGCCGGCCCGCATCCAGGTGACAGTTGCTGCAGCGCAGCTTGTTGCCGACGAAATCCTGCGCGTAGGTGCCGGTTTCCCGGAAGATATCACGGCCGAGTTTGACCATGTCCCCATAGGGTCCTGGCGGAATCGAATCCTTCGGCGGCGGGCGGAAACCTGCCGCGTCCATCGGCGGTGAAGCGGGGGCCGCAGCGGCAGGAGCAGCGGGCGGAGATGTCGGCGCGGCAGCCGATGCGTTATCGGCAAACGAAGGATCACCGGATAGGCACAGGCTCAGGACCACAGCCGCCGCAACAGCCTGTCTCCTCATTTGTCGGCTCCTTCGGTCAGCGCACCGAACCATTGGGTGACAGCGGCGATATCGGCCGCGCTCAGCCGGCCTGCGACCGCCTTCATCAGACCAAGCGGACCGGGCGGCCGCGTGCCATGCTGCCACGCCTCCAACTGGGCCTTGAGATAGCCGGCCGACTGGCCGGCAAGCGGTGGGAATGTGATGCCGACTCCCCTTCCCTCGGGACCATGGCAGCTGACACAGGCCGGGACGCCTTCGGACCATCGTCCACCCAGGGCCAGAGCCGCGCCCGGCCCGGTCTGCGCCGGGATCGTCTTCGGCAAGGCCGGGGCGGGCAGTTGTGCGAAGTAGGCGGTCACCGCCTGGATGTCAGCCGGAGTCAGCAGCTTCGCGAACGGCATCATCACGGGATTGGCGCGCTGGCCGCTGGCAAAGGCGGCCAACTGGGCCCGCAAATACGGGGCCGGCAACCCGGCCAGACGCGGAAAACCCGCAATGGCGTTGCCCTGGCCCTGCGCGCCATGGCAGCTGACACAGGCGGGGACGCCAGCCGGTGTGCCCTTGGTCGCGATGGTTGCGCCGGCCTCATCGGCCTTCGCCGGCCCAGCGATCAGTGCCGGGGCCATGAGCACGGCAAACAACCGACACAGGGCGACGACCGCGCGCCGACCGCGCCGCCCCGACATGGCCCGGGTGGCCGATCGTGAACTACGCATCCAGGCTGCCGTGATGCGGCGCCGTTTTCCAGCGCCACATTCCAGGGTGGTTGAGCACATCCGCCACCGCTCCAGACCGACAGGCGTGTCCGAGGCAAGTCGTCGCATCCGGGCCACCATCTGCCGGAAGACCGTACTCCGCGGCAAAGTCTCGTCGCTCATGGTCAGTCATCCAGCGTATCGTCCCTGCCCGCGTTGCCAATGGCGGCTTTGGTGAAAGCGGCGGTCGTCATGCCCTCTCGCACGGCATCCC
>DAICYU010000341.1 GCA_027311485.1 Acetobacteraceae bacterium | reverse complement strand
GCAGGCGATGCCCTGGCGGATTTCCTCGCGCTGCACTTTCAAAACGTAGCCCAGCATGCCCTGGCGGCCGAAATATTCCTTCGACAGGTTGTCGGTGGACAGCGCCGTCGTGTGGTAGGTCGGCAGCGTGATCAGGTGGTGGAAGATGCCCGCCCGCTTCGCCGCATCCGCCTGGAAGGTGCGGATCCGCTCATCCGCCTCGGCGGCAAGATCGGTGTTGTCATAATCCACGCTCATCAGCTTGCCACGGTCGTAGGCGGATACGTCCCTGCCCTGTTCCTTCCAGGCATCGAACACCTGCTGGCGGAAGCTCAGCGTCCAGTTGAACGACGGCGAGTTGTTGTAGGCCAGCTTGGCGTTCGGGAACACCTCCCGCACACGGTCCATCATGCTGGCGATCTGCTCGACATGCGGCTTTTCGGTTTCGATCCATAGCAGGTCGGCGCCGTTGCGCAGTGACGTGATGCTGTCCAGCACGCAGCGATCCGCGCCCGTGCCCGGGCGGAACTGGAACAGGTTGCTCGGCAGCCGCTTCGGCCGCAGCAGCTTGCCGTTGCGGTTGAGGATCACGTCGCCATTGCGGGCGTTCTCGGGGGTGATTTCCTCACAGTCCAGGAACGAATTATACTGGTCGCCCAGGTCGCCCGGCGCATGGCTGACGGCGATCTGCTTGGTCAGGCCGGCGCCCAGCGAGTCGGTGCGGGTGACGACGACGCCGTCCTCGACCCCGAGTTCCAGGAAGGCGTAGCGCACCGCGCGCACCTTGGCGATGAAGTCCTCATGCGGCACCGTTACCTTGCCGTCCTGATGGCCGCATTGCTTTTCGTCGGACACTTGGTTTTCGATCTGCAGCGCGCAGGCGCCGGCCTCGATCATCTTCCTGGCCAGCAGGTAGGTGGCCTCCGCGTTGCCGAAGCCGGCGTCGATATCGGCAATGATCGGCACCACGTGGCTTTCATAGTTCTCCACGCGTTCCAGCAGCGCGGTTTCCTTCGCGGCGTCGCCGGCCTTGCGGGCGGCGTCGATGTCGCGGAACAGGATACCAAGCTCACGCGCGTCCGCCTGCTTGAGGAAGGTGTAGATTTCACGGATCAGGTCGGGCACGGTGGTTTTCTCATGCATCGACTGGTCCGGCAGCGGCCCGAACTCGGACCGCAGCGCGGCCACCATCCAGCCGGACAGATAGATATAGCGGCGCTTGACGCTGCCGAAATGCTTCTTCACGGAAATCATCTGCTGCTGCGCGACAAAGCCGTGCCACGCGCCCAGCGACTGGGTGTAGTTGGCCGGGTCGGCATCATAATCCGCCATGTCCCGGCGCATGATCGCCGCCGTGTAGCGGGCGATATCCAGGCCGGTCTGGAAACGATTCTGCAGGCGCATGCGCACCACGGACTCAGGATTGATGCTGTCCCAGGTGCCGTTCTTCGTCCCGATCAGCTGCGCTACCCGGGCGACCTGGTCGTGGTAGGAGGTGCCGCGGCCAAAAGGACCCGGCACGCCGCCAGTCAGACCATCCGGGGAGTAGTTGGGCGTAGTCATGTATCAATTCCTTCGCAGTGACCCGCTTTGAAAGCGCCCGTCGCATCTATGGTGCTGCATCTGCGAAGTCACCAAGGAAAGCCGCACCGCCTCGGCAAAGGTGTAAACCGGCCGACAGCGCCGCTCGCTCAGGTGTAAAGTTTGTAAAGGCAGTCGGAGGCAGGATGCGGGCCAGTCGGACGCGCGGAGAATGCAGGCGGCCGGGGACCCCGGCGGGGTTTGACAAACGGCCGCACTTCCCGGGTTAGTACGCCGAAGACAACCGGACCGGGAGACGACACCAGTGAATCCAGCTTCGATCGGCCTGTCAGCGCAACGCCTCGCGCATCTCGACGCCATGATGACCCGCCGCTACGTGGATACCGGCCGCCTTCCCGGCCTGCTGACACAGGTCTATCGCCGCGGCACCCTGGTACACACCGGCGCCGCTGGCCAGATCGACCTGGAACGCCGCAAACCGATGCGGGAGGATGCGATCTTCCGCATCTACTCCATGACCAAGCCCATCACCGCGGTCGCGCTGATGATGCTGGTGGAGGAAGGCCTGCTCGGCCTTGACGACGACGTGGCGACGCACATCCCGGCCTGGAAGAACCTAGGTGTCTACGCCACCGGCGTGCCCACCCTGATCGCCGGCCCGCCCGCGTTCATGACCACGCCGGTGCAGCGTCCGATGAAGGTGGTGGACCTGGTCACCCACACCGCCGGCCTGACCTACGGCTTCCTGAACCGCACCGCCGTCGATGCCGCCTACCGTCAGCAGAAGGTCGCCGACTTCAACGCTGAAGGCGGGCTGGAGGGCATGATCGAGCGGCTGTCGGTCATGCCGCTGGAATTCTCCCCCGGCACCGCCTGGAACTACTCGGTCGCCATCGATGTCATGGGCTACCTGGTGCAGAAGCTCAGCGGCATGTCGTTCGGCACGTTCCTGCGCACGCGGCTGTTCGACAAGCTGGGCATGACCGATACCGCCTTCTTCTGCCCGCCGGACAAGCGCGACCGCTTCGCATCCTGCTACGTGCAGGCGCCGGGCGGCGGGCTGAAACTGCAGGACGACGCCCAGCAAAGCGCCTTTGCCGAACCGCCCAGCCTGGAATCCGGCGGCGGCGGCCTGGTGTCCACCGCGCACGACTACATGCGGTTCTGCCGGATGATGCTGGGCGGCGGCACGCTGGACGGGGTGCAGATCCTCAGCCCGAAAACCGTCGCGCTGTTCAGCATGAACCACCTGCCGGGCAACCGGGAGCTGGCGGATATGGCGATGCCCGGCATGTTCAGCGAGAGCGGCTATTCCGGCGTCGGCTTCTCGATCGGCTGCGGCGTGACCATCAATGTCGCCAGGACCCGCCTGCCCGGCACGGTGGGTGAGTTCTTCTGGGGCGGGGCGGCGTCAACCGCGTTCTGGATCGACCCGAAGGAGGATCTGGCGGTGGTGTTCATGACGCAGGTGCTGGGCAGCGATGCCCGCCTGACGCTGCGGCGCGACCTTCGCACGCTGGTGTATTCGGCGATGACGGAGTCGTTCGCTTAAGGGAGCGCTTCCGACAGGGGGGCGGCGACGCCCCCTGTCGTTATGCGCGCGATGCAAGATGGCGGTGGTAATCGGCGGCTGTATCCACATCGGAAAGCTGCCGAATGAAACCAGTTTGCCGTCCGCGAAATTGTGCCAGCGTGTCGGCCAGCGCATGCTCGGTCGACCAGCGCGCCGCCCCGAACAGATCGCCCGGGCGGCGCGGTCCCAGCGCAATCAGCCAGTAGCCGCCGTCCTCGGCCGGTCCGAACACCGCATCCGCGACGCCCAGCCCGCGGAAGGCTGCCCGCACATCCCCCGCCCCAGCCTGCGGAATATCGCACCCCATCAGCGCCACCCGCCGGTAGCGCCGCAACGCACGGCTCATGCGCGTTCCCAGGTCGCCGTGCCCCTGGTCGATGCGTGTCACCCGCGGCGGTAACCGGAACCCTGCCCGGTCCGGGGTGAGCGCCACGACGACATCGAACCGGCCGCATGCCGCCAGATCCCGCAGCAGGCGCAGCAGCGTGGCGCGGTGAAAGCGCAGGGCGGCACGGTCGCCGATCTGCCGTGCCAGGCGCCGCTTCACGGTGCCCAGGCGGGGGACGCGGGCAAAGACGATCACGGTGTCCTTCATTATACCGCTCTCATGCATACAGCCGGCGGATCAGCCGGGGCGGCACGCCGGCGAACCACAGGGACAAACACACCAGATTCCGCCCCGAACGGCGAAGATACCCGTCCCGCTCCCACCGCTCAGCCGACGTGGTCGCCCAGGCTGGCAGCAACGCCAGCCGGCGGCGGCCCAGGCGCCGGACGAGATCGACGTCCTCCATCAGCGGGATCGGGGCGATGCCGCCGGCCGCATCCAGCGTCTCACGGTGGATCAGCAATCCCTGGTCACCGTAGGGCAGGCCGAGCACGCGGGATCGCCAGGCGACGAGACGCTCCAGGCGCCGTGCGCGGGGGTCGGGGCTGTCCAGCCCGAAGCGGAAATAGCCGGCCCGGGCCGGATCACGCGCCATATGCGCCGCCGCCGCTTGCTGCCAGTCCGGCGAAAGCCGGGTGTCGGCGTGCAGCAGCAGCAGCCACGGGCCGCCAGCCGCCGCCACCCCGGCGGCAATCTGGCTGCCACGGCCGCGCGGCGCGGTCAGCACGCGGGCGCCGGATGCCGCCGCCACGGCGGGCGTGCCGTCATCACTGCCGCCATCGACGACCACGATTTCGGTCACAGGACCGAGTGCCTTGAGCGTCGCAGGCAGCAGCCGCGCCGCGTTCAGGGTTGGCACCACGACCGACAGGTCGCGGGATGGCATGGCGACCAGGGGGGCGCGGGAGGGTACGGCGACCGGACGGTCGCTGGCGGGTAACTTACCGTTCATCAGGCCAGCGCGGTCGCACACGCCTTATAGCCAAACCAGCCAGGTAACGATCCCCGCCGCCGCGGCCAGGGTCAGCAGGGCCAGCAGCGGGCTGGCCAGCCGCGGCGCCACCGTTCCCGGCGGCATCGGCTTGGTGCCCAGGATCATCGGACGCACCAGGTTCTGCCGCTTCAGGATCGCATAGACCCCGATCGCCAGAACATGCAGCACGATCGTGGCCTCGATCAGGGTGAAGTTGATCGAATGGATTTTGCTGAGGAAATCGCTCTGCTCCTTGCTGACGAAGTGCATCAGCGGCCCCTCGGTGTCGCCGTCATCGTTGGCGAACAGGCCGGTGCCGGCCTGCACCCCGATCAGGACCAGCATGACCAGCACCATCCAGCCGCCGGCGGCGTTGTGCCCGATCTCCCGGTCCGCTTCCCGCCGGCCGATATGGGCCAGGTGGCGGAAGGCCGAGGCCGGACTGCGCAGGAAACGGCTGAACCGGGCGGTGTCGCTGCCGATAAAGCCCCAGGCGATGCGGAACAGCAGCAAGGCCAGGATCGTGTAGCCGATCCACACATGCCAATCCATCTGGTCGAATTCCTGCGTGCCCCACGCCAACACGATCAGCACCACGATCGCCCAGTGAAACAGCCGCACCGCGATATCCCACACCTTGAT
>DAICYU010000340.1 GCA_027311485.1 Acetobacteraceae bacterium | reverse complement strand
CTCAGCTCAGCCAGTCGATGTCGTTGAAGCCGCGGTGGATGTAGCCGCCCTTGTCGGCCGAGGAACCTTCGTAGCCGAACTTCGTCCACAGCGGTTTCTGGTTGTAGAGGCTGACGACGAGACCCGAGCGCAGCGTCTGGAAAAACGGTTCGGCCTGCATCCCCTTCAGGATGGCCAAACGGTCGTCCTCGCTTCCCACGCCCAGATACGGGGTGCCGTGCCGCTTGTGTGCCTCGGCGTCGAGGCCGGCGCAGCCCTTTGTCATCAGATCGCGCACCGCCGGGGCGGCGCTGTCATAGCTGGACACGGCCGTAACGTAGTAGGCATCCGCCAGTTGATCGTGCGGGTAGATGTCGCGCGCGGCCCGGGCCAGCGTGGCCATGGTGGCCGGCGTCAGGTTCTTCGCCGCCTGCGCCCAGGCGGCCTTTGGCGAGATCGCCATCGCGGCGGCCGCACCCGGCACCGCCAGTGCGCTGCCGCGCAGGATCACCCGGCGCGTCACGCCTGTGCGTCGATCGACAACTCTCATGATGTTTCCTCCTGTTGATTATTGAGGCCGCATTATTGGTATCGGGTCAGCGGTAACGGCCGTGACGCTCCAGCACCTCGATGCGGTAGCCGTCCGGGTCGGTGACGAAGAAGAACCGCGCCATCAGCGCGCCGTCACGGTGGAATTCCTTCACCGGTTCCGGATTGAGCCCCTCGGCGGCGAACCGGGCCTGTTCCGCGGTGACATCGGCGACGACGAAGGCGATGTGGCCGTAGCCGTTGCCGATCGTATACGGTTCGGTGCGGCCGTGATTGACGGTGAGCTCCAGTTCGAAATCATCCTCCGGGCTGCGCAGGTAAACCAGCGTAAAACCGTCGAACGGATAGCGATCCGCGATCGTCATCCCGAACGCTCGGCGATAGAAGTCCACGCTGCGCGCCTCTTCCATGACGCGGATCATGGAATGGATGGGTTTTGCCATGGTCAGTGCTGCTCCTTCAGCCAGTCGATGATTGCCGTGCGGGTCGCCGGATTGGCCTGGCGGTAGGCCATGACCGCCCCGGGGATGACATCCTGCGGGTGGGTCAGCCATGCATCCAGTTGCGCCGCGTCCCAGGAGAATTTCGCGTTGGCGAAGCCGGCCGAGTATTTGAAGCCGGGCACGCTGCCGGCCGGCCGGCCGAACACACCGCCCAGTGGCGGTCCCTGGCGGATCGGCTCGGACGCGGACAGCGTATGGCAGGTGGCGCACTGGTTGCGAAACAGCGCCGCCCCGTCCGGCGCCGCGGGTGAAGCCGGCATTGGAAACTGCGCACGCGCCGCCGGTGCCAGCCCCACGGCAAGCCCAGAGGCAGGCCCCAACACGAGCGCGAATAGGCATAAGCGTGAATAGCGGATCACAGGACGCCCCGATTTATTTGCCGGGACGTTGCCAGCCACCGGGCGCGAGCAGGTAGTAGCCGGCTACGACACAGGGATATTTACCCGGCCCCAACCTATGTCGGGTCTATCCCGCGTCCATGCAGGATTTCCGTTGGCCCTACTCTGCGGCAACCGCCAGTTCCGCCTGCTCCAGGCGCTGCGCGACCTGCTGCGCATGCAGTTCCTGATGCCGCAGGTAGTGCAGGCAGGTGACACGAAGAAAGGACGCGAAGTTCTGCACGGTGCCGACACGATCGGCGATTTCGTCGTACAGGACCGACACGAAGCGCGACAGGCCCATCCCCTCCTTCGCGGCGATCTCCTCAAGCGTGGTCCAGAACGCTGTTTCCAGCCGGATCGATGTGCTGTGGCCATGCAGCCGCATCGCGCGGGTTTCCGGACGATAGCTGGACGGGTCCTGGGACAGGAACAGGTTGCACACGGACGCCTCCCCTAACACGGCTTTTGCCGTTGCTTACACCAATACTACGGGCAGACGGCGAAAGGCAAAATTACGCAAGCCGACCGGCGTATCCCGAACCTACCCGTTCACCCCGAGGTCGGTCAGCCGCCGATGCTCGTCCATGGCATAGCGGTCGGTCATGCCGGCGACGTAGTCGCACACGATCGTCGCGGCGCGCTGCGAGCCCGGCTCCCCCGCCCGCGCACGCCAATCGTCCGGCAGCAGCGTCGGATCGCTGTGCAGCAGGCGAAACACGTCTTCGGTCAGCCGCTTGGCCTTGGCCGACATGCGGTTGACCCGCCAGTGGCGGTACATGCGCGCGAACAGGAAATCCTTGATCGCCTGGTTGGCCTCGGCGATGGCCGAACTGAAGGCGATGACATTCTGCCGGCTGCGGCGGATCGCGTCCGGGCTGTCCGGCGCCAGCTTCTCCAGCCGCCGGGCGGATTCGGCGATCAGGTCGCTGGCCAGCACATCGATCACGCGCCTTATCGTCTCGTGCCGCAACCGCGGCGGCGGCACGTCCAGGCTGGACATCCGGGCGGCCGCCAGGGCGTCGCCGACAATCGGCAGATGCCGCAGGTCCTCAACGTGGAACAGGCGGGCGCGCAGCCCGTCGTCCAGGTCGTGGGAGTGGTAGGCGATGTCGTCGGCAATGGCGGCGACCTGCGCCTCGGCGCTGGGATAGGTCGTGATGTCCAGCCGGTGCCGCTCGTTATAATCAACAATGTAAGGCGGCGGGTTCTTCAGCGGGCCGTTATGCTTGACCAGCCCTTCCAGCGTTTCCCAGGTCAGGTTCAGACCGTCCCAGGCGGCGTAGCGGCTTTCCAGCATGGTCACGATGCGTAGGCTCTGGGCGTTGTGGTCGAAGCCGCCGAACGGCTTCATCGCCGTATTCAGCGCCTCCTCCCCGGCATGGCCGAACGGCGGATGGCCCAGGTCGTGCGCCAGTGACAAGGCCTCGGTCAGGTCCTCATCCAGGCCCAGGGCGCGGGCGATGGAGCGGGCAATCTGTGCCACCTCGATGCTGTGGGTGAGCCGGGTGCGATAGAAATCGCCTTCGTGATTGACGAAGACCTGGGTCTTGTATTGCAGCTTGCGGAACGCGGAACTGTGGATGATGCGGTCGCGGTCGCGCTGCCACGGCGATCGTGTGGCCGCCTCCGGCTCGGGGTGCAGCCGGCCGCGCGCATGCGCGGATGACACGGCAAACGGCGCGGGCGGCGGGCGGGTATACATGAAAGCCGCTTACACCCTGTGCCGCATGGCTTCAATTCGGGCGACCAATCGACTATCTTGACGGCATGGAACAGTTCGCCGTTACCGATCGTGCCGCCGCCCGCATCGCCGAGATCATCGCCGAGACGAAACCGGACGGCTCCCCTGCCCTGCGTGTCGCCGTGCTCGCCGGCGGATGCAGCGGATTCCAATATAAATTTGAGTTGGATGAGCAAGCGCAGCCGGACGACCTGGTGATCCAGCGCGGCCCGGCCCGCGTCGTCGTCGATCCAGCCAGCCTGGATCTCCTCGCCGGGTCGGAGCTTGATTTCACCGATGAACTGATGGGCAGCCACTTCGCCGTGCGCAATCCGAATGCGAAGTCAGCCTGCGGCTGCGGCACCAGCTTCTCGGTCGACTAGCGCGTGATCGCCTGAGGCTGAAAGCCGGAAAGTGTGGATCATGCCATCAAACCAAGACTTCTGGAGTATGATGGGCCCGGGCGGAACGCGGGCCGATCGCAATTACGCAGCAAAAGACTAAAATCCGATCGCCAAAGGCCGCACCGCCGGCGGCGTTAGTCGCGGCCCCGTGCAACACGTTTTCACCCGGCAGGTTGCCGGGTAATCTGCTTCGATGCCGTTTCCGCCTTGGCCTGACTCTTGCTTCCGCATGCTGGTCAGCCCAGGAGCCCGCATGACTCAGACTGCAGCCCGTTCGCCCGCCATCGCCGTTCCCGCCGTGACCCGCTGGGTCCAGCTTCTACTGGGCCTGATCTGCATGATGGCGATTTCCAGCCCGCAGTATGTGTGGACGCTGTTCACCAAGCCGCTGCAGACCGCGCTTGGCGTCTCCCCGGCGACACTGCAGGTCACATTCTCCATGCTGATCGTGCTGCAGACGTTCTTCTCCCCCTTCCAGGGCTGGCTGGTGGATCGGTTCGGCCCCAAGCTGCTGATCGGCGTCGGCACCGTCATGTCCGGTCTGTCCTGGGTGTTTGCATCGTACGCGTCCTCGATCGGCATGCTGTACCTGACCTACGGCCTGATCGGCGGCCTGGGTACCGGGATCGTCTATGTCGGTGTGGTCGGCCAGGTGGTGGGATGGTTCCCGGACCGGCGCGGCTTCGCCGCCGGCGTGGTGGCGGCCGGGTACGGGTTCGGCGCCATCATCACCACCTTCCCGATCGCGAATTCATTGGCCTCCGTCGGTTACCAGATCACGCTGCTGCAGTTCGGCGCCGTGTTTGCCCTGGTCGGCCTGCTGGCGGCACTCGGCCTGAAGGCACCGCCCCGCACCGTTGAAACGGCGGCGACCCAGGGCCTGTCGACGGCGGCGATGCTGCGGTCCCCGGTATTCTGGCTGATGTTCGTCATGATGACCCTGATGTCCACGTCGGGGCTGATGGTGACATCGCAGATGGCCGCCTTCGCCACCGAGTTCGGCATCACCAAAGCCATCGTCTGGGGCGCCGCCGCGCTGCCCCTGGCGCTGACCATCGACCGGTTCACCAACGGCCTGACCCGCCCCTTCTTCGGCTGGGTGTCCGACCGGATCGGCCGCGAGAACACCATGGCCCTGGCCTTCGCGCTGGAGGGCATCGCCATGACACTCTGGCTGATGATGCGCAACGACCCGATGCTGTTCGTGCTACTGTCCGGCGTGGTGTTCTTCGGCTGGGGTGAGATCTTCTCCCTGTTCCCCTCGACCCTGACCGACACGTTCGGCACGAGGAACGCCACGCGCAACTACGGCTGCCTGTACATGGCACAGGGCATTGGTGCGATCTTTGGCGGCCCGATGGCTTCGCTGCTGCATGCGGCAACGGGCACATGGACCTCGGTGTTCGGCGTCGCTATCGTCGCCGATCTGCTGACGGCCGTGCTGGCCATCGCGGCACTGAAGCCATTGCGGGCGGCCTACATGCGGCGCGCATGACCTGACCCGTCGCTACGCCGCCGCTTCAATCGCCCATGGCCGGGCCTGCGCCGGCCATGGGCTGAAACCCGGACCGGCGCACGCGGGAGCGG
>DAICYU010000033.1 GCA_027311485.1 Acetobacteraceae bacterium | reverse complement strand
TCCGGCCCCTGTGCCAGCAGGATGCGGAAGTAGTAGCCCTGGTAGGGTCGCCGGCGGCCACCGACCGATACGCCCGGGTACCCTTCAGCCTGCGCCGTCGTGACCAGTGGACCCAAGGGGCTTTCCGGCTCCCCTTCACGCGCTGGCCAATACAACCCGTCCTGGCGCCCTGGGGTGCTGGCAAGGCGGTCGGCATAAAAGCCGGTTCCGGTCTTTTCTTGCATCCGCTTATGAAAGTCGTGCTGTGCGTCCACATAGGCCAGGCAGGTGCGAATGGCCGCAAGCTCATTGCGGCCGATACGGCGATCGATGATCTCATCCGCACCGGCCTTGGTGTCGAATTCCCAGCTGCCATTTCGCTCGACGATCGGTATCGGCAGTGGCCAATCATCCTCGCCGATCACAAGCCACACACGCCCGGTACCCTGCGGCTGCAGCGAATGTTTGGCGTCGTAAGCGGCGGCAAAGCGGTGCAGCTGCTCCCTGTCGGCAACCGGGTCGCCGGATGACAGAAGGCCTTCGTTGCCCGGGCCGAAAATTGCCCGCAAAGCCGCCATGTCAGGACCTCGGGCCGCGGTGACGAGGGCGTTGGTCGCTTCTTCAGGTGACGCAAAGCGCCTGACGGCCGGCGCTGGCTGGGCCTGGGCCTGGGCTGACAGGGCGTGCGCCGACAGCAACACCACCAGCGTGGCCATCGCGGCGCGCATGAACAGGATCCATGATGGACGTTTCACGTGTGTCCTCCTACCGCCGGCCGCCGGCACGACCGCCGGCCGGACGCGCCCCACCACCATCGCGGGCGCCACGCGACTGCCCGGCCATCGATCGGCTCTGCGCGCCGCGCGCACCGAACTGGGACGCCTGGCGCCCCTCATTCATGCCGGAAAGCGCATTTTGGCTCCGGGTCGGCGACCTGTTGGCGACTTGTTGCCGCGATTGCTGCCCCGGTTGCGGCCGGGGTTGCGGACGGGATTGCGGGGCCGCCGATGAGCTGCGCTGCCCTGCGCCCAGGCCAGCCTGCCCCGGTGTTGCTCGGCCTGCCGTTGCCCTGCCCTGGCCGGCCCCTGCCGGCGTTCCTGTGCGGGCGGCGCCGGCGCCTGTGGTACGGGCAGGTGGTGCGACGGCATTGCGCGGGACGGAAACCTGCTGCCGGCCGATCGCGCCCGCCGGCAAACCCCCGGCCCGGGCTGGCTGCCCAACCGGGCCGGCAGGCGGACGGGCCAGCCCTGCAGGCCTGCCACCCGGACGGTTCGGCTGCCAAACGTTGGAGTTGATGTTGCCGCGATTGACGTTGATGTTGTTGTATCTTGTTGTATTGACATTCACGGAGCCGCGGTTCCACGCAGGGGTCGCCCAGTTCCACAGGCTGGCTGTAATGGCCACGCCGGCGCCAAAAGCAAGGCCGCTCAGCAACGCCGTCCCGGCAACATATCCGGGTGGAGGCGGCATATAGACCGGTGGATACCCCGGGTAAGGCCACGTGCCATAGACCACAGCCGGATTGTAGCTGGGCACATACACCACGTTCGGCTGCGCCGGCTCGATAATGATCTCCGTCGGCTCCACGCGAACCACCTGTTGCGGCGTGGTTTGCAGACTGCCATTGGCATGTGCCTGCCGGCGCAGGCGCTGCACGGAGTTCATGACCTCAGCCTGCTGGTCCGCGAAAGCAAAGCCGACCTGTTGCAACCATTCGAGATTGCTGTTCATCATCTCCAGTGTCGACGGAAACGGCACCAGCGACTTCACGCTCGGGTCCCACGCCTGCGCTTCCAGTGCCTTTGTCAATGCGTCGCCCGTCAGGTCCTTGTGCGCCGGATCGTTCACCCACCGCCCCGCTTCCACCACCTGCAAGGGGAAGGTGGATGCCATCAGAATCTGCGTGAGCAGCGCATCCGGATACAGCGCGACCGGCGCCAGCAGGGCATCCAGTTGCTCGGTGTTGAAGCCTTGGCCGGCCGGCGGCGGTCCCGTCGTGGAAGGCGGCGGCGGCTGCGCGCGGGCCACGTCGCCCCACCCCACATCGGCCCAACAGGTATGGAGCAACAGACAGGCAGCCAAAAGCCGTGTGAGGCGAAAGGCCATATCATGCTCCACGTTCGGCCAGACCGGCCACTGTCGCTCGCACGCTCCATGACCGGTGCCGGCAAATTCACCACAGCGGCCCGCGGCAAGCGTTTCCTGAGGGCGATCTTCGCTGATCGCCTGTCTATGTCGTGCAGCCATGAGCCGCTATGCACTTACAGCAAATCAGCACGTCTTTGTGTCGGGCGACGACGGTGATTGCTGCCGAGATACCATTCCCTTCGCAATTCTCTTCCGGCTATAATCAAGGCGCAAATTGATCCATATCATGCTATGCTGTACAAGTATCGTCGGGTTGCCGAACCTGCCCGAAACATCCACTGTATAAGCAATGGCGATGTATCGGGGGAGTGCCTGTTGATGGACGCATCGGCCGTGACCGCGCTCCGACGCACCGCGCGTGTTGTTACGTTGGTTGCGGTGGCCGGCACAGGCTACGGGTGCACCACGGTCGCGCCGCCAAACGCCGTGGATGCCGCGGCTCCCCCGCCGGCGGTATCCTTCGATGGACGATATGAAGGCTCGGTGCAGGTGGCCAGCTCGGCTAGCGGCACCGATCCCCACGCCTGCGAAACCGAACCACAAATATCATTGACTGTCAAAAACAATAGCTTCGTCTACGCCCAGAGACATCCGCGAGTCGCCGGAACAGCGCCTGGCCTGACGGAGGAAAAGACCACAGCCGTTTACAACGCAGCAATATCGCCGGAAGGGATCATCTCCGGCACCAGCGCTACCTCCGGAACGATGTCCGGACAGGTGACCGGCTCTCACATGAGCGGACGGATCAGCGGTCTTCTCTGCGGCTATACATTCAGTGCGGATCGCGTCTGACGGTGCCATAGTCCATCCGCCACCCATCATGTCGCGCGATCGCTCGCCGTCGCAGAATGCGTCACCCCGCCCATCCCCAGAACCCGCACCAGCGGGTTCGCCGTCAGGCCGTGCAAAACGACACTGAGCAGAACCGTGCAGGCCGCGGTCACGGCAATCGTTTCCTTTCCCGGCAAGCCGGCATTGAACGTAATGATGGCAAATACGATGCTGGCGAGGCCGCGCGGCCCGAACCAGCCAATGAACAGCCGGTCACGCGTGCCCAGCCCGCTGCCAATCAGCGAAAGGAAAACCGGCACCATTCGGATAACCGTCAGGCTCAATACCGCGTAAAGCACCGTCCGCCAGGTGAACTGCGGCAGCAGCCGCGCCAGAACGGGTCCGCCAAAAGCCACCCACGTCAGCAATGCCAATACTTCACCCGTGCTCGCCGCGCCCGCCAGCACATCGTCATCGGGCGCGAGATACCCGAACAGAAGCCCGCCGGTGAAGCAGGCGATAAAGCCGCTGCCGCCTGCCGCCTGGGCCGCGGTGAAGCAAAGCACCGCAAGCGCGATGACCGGAACCTGGCGCCAGTGGGTGGCGGTCCAGCCAACCCGGTTCGCCAGGCGCAGAAACCATGCACCAATGCCGGTCAGACCGAGCCCGACCAGCAGACCAATACCGATTTCCTCCGTTGCAACGATTACGATATGACCCAACGTGCTGCGCTCGATGTCGTGACCAACGGCAAAATCGAGCAGAACGATAACAACGGGTACGCAGATGCCGTCGTTCAGCCCGCTTTCGATGTTCAGCGCCTCCCGCGTCGCAGCGGGAACCGCCTTGTTGATGACGACGGGAGCGCCGAGTGCGGCATCCGTCGGGGCCAACAGGGCCGCGATCAATGCCGCTTCCAACGGGCCACTCTCCGGAAAGAGCACCCGGGCGAAAAGATAGCCCAGCACGATCGTAAAGGGCAGGCCGAGCAGCAACAGGCGCTCCGGCAAGCCAACTGTCCGGCGGGCGACGCCAAGGTCGGCGCGCGCCGCATCGGTAAACAGCACCATGGCCAGTGCGAGTTCCGCGATAACACGCAGGTCGGCTGCGGTGAGACTGAGCCGCAGCATGCCCATGCCCGCCGGGCCCAGTATCAGCCCGGCCGCGGTGCACAGGATCGGGCCACTCAGCCAGGATTGTCCGACGCGTCCCGCCACCGCGCTATACACCAGGATGACGGCAGCAAGGATTGCGGCGTTCTGATACATGTCGGACGTTTAGTTGGCTTCTCTGCAGGAGCGATGATCAACCGTTGCGGCCCGGCGTATCATTGGCCTGGCGTTAACCGAGTGACTGAACCAGTCCCGCGCAAACCTGGTGTTGGATCGTACATGTCCCACCGCCGGCTATCAGGCCCAGTGCTCGCCGTCTAAGTCTCGACCGCGTCTTTCGGCCAGGAGAAGAACATGCCGACATCCCCCGGTTTACCGCCGGGGTAATTAATGATCCGCACGGAAAGCTGAAAACCCGCCGGCTTCATTTTGGATTTCCAGAACTCGTAAACCGGCCGGGCACCGCGAGGGAGTGTGGCCAGCCATTCAGGATCGGCATCCTTCAACCGCCTTTTTTCTTCCTCGCTCGGCGCCACGATGGGCGGGGCGCCGGCATTGCCGATCGCGCGGCCCCCATCGGTGCAGAAGTCGCTTGGAAACGAGGCAAACATCAGCTCTGTTTCCCCGCGCTCAAACGCCCGCCTGATCCGCTGCTTCACAGTGTCTATATGCTCTGGCGTCAGCTGGAAATTCTCCAGCCGCTTTCTGAACTCGGCACGTTCCTCATCCTTGCGGCGTGCCAGTTGTTCCTCGGCTTCCTTCTCCGAACGACGCCGAGCGTTACGTTCGGCGAGGAGGGTGGCGACTGAAAATGGGGCGGACGTGGCTTCGGACATGACAAACACCTTCCTCAAAGCCGTCCGGGCGATAGCACCGGCCTGCTTGAGAGCCTTGGCAGGAGACGGCGTCTATACATGCATCGGCAGCCGCCGCGCGGCTATGCGTTTTCGGCAAGGTCTGCGAGCCTGACTCGCCGAAGCGCCAGCACTTCGAACCGGTGGCCTCGGCCCACTGGAAATGCCGAAAACGCATAGTTTGGCCCATGACTGACAGCTACGTTAGCGGTAGGCATTTTTCAGGAGCGGGCTGGCCTTGACCAGCCGCAATTTCAGATCTTGGCCATATATGAACAGCATCCGCTGGTTGATCGAGCATTGAGCAGACACGGCGCAAGACAGTCCGGAATGCCGGACTGCGCCTGAGTAACCCGGGGCACGTGGGCGCCAGCACCCAACGGCCGGGAATGGCCAAACGCAGAACAGGAGCCGACAGTGCAATCGATCTGCGTTGAAGACGCCGTCGCCCAAATCCCCGCCGGAGCAACCATCGCCATCGGCGGTTTCCTGGCAGTCGGCACGCCGGAACGCCTTGTCGACGAACTCGTGCGTCAGGGGAAATCGCATCTGACAATCATTGCCAACGATACCGCCCGCCCTGGCACCGGCATCGGTAAACTCATCACCGCTCGGCTTGTCGATCGGGTCATCGTCAGTCATATCGGGCTGAATCCGGAAACGCAGCAACAGATGATGGCCGGCACCCTGGCGGTTGAACTGGTTCCCCAAGGCACGCTGGCCGAACGTATACGCGCAGGTGGTTACGGCCTGGGCGGTGTGCTCACTCCGACGGGCGTCGGCACACGGGTCGAGGAAGGGAAGCAAAGACTCGAGGTCAACGGTCGGGTCTATCTGCTGGAAGTCGCGCTACAGGCGGATTTTGCGCTGATCCAGGCATTTGCGGCCGATTACCTGGGCAACCTTACGTATGTGCTGACGGCACGAAACTTCAATCCGCTGATCGCCATGGCGGCGAAGACCGTCATTGCCTGCGCCAAACACATCGTGCCCACGGGTCTCATTTCGCCCGACCACGTCGTGACGCCGGCGCCGATCGTTGATTATCTCGTAACGAACCCCTGAGGCGGCCATGAACGCGCCAACCCTTATCGCCCGCCGGATCGCACGGGAACTCAGGTCGGGTATGCTGGTCAATCTCGGCATCGGCATTCCGACCCTGGTGGCCAACTACGTGCCGGAGCGTGTGAAGGTCTTTTTCCAATCCGAAAATGGCCTGATCGGCACAGGAGCCGTGCCGGAGGAAGGCATGGCGGAGCCGCTGTTGACCGATGCGGGCGGCACGCCGGTCACGGCATTGCCGGGTGCGAGCACGTTCGACAGTGCCGTTTCGTTCGGCCTTATTCGCGGTGGCCACGTCGACCTGACGGTGCTGGGCGCATTGCAGGTCGATCAGGCCGGCCATCTGGCGAATTGGATGATCCCTGGCCGGATGGTCCCTGGCATGGGCGGCGCCATGGACCTGGTATGCGGCGCCCGTCGAGTTATTGTGGCCATGCTGCACACGGCGAAGGGCGAACCGAAGATCGTACCCGCACTCACGCTTCCGCTGACCGCCCTGCGCACGGTGGACCTGGTCGTGACGGAACTGGCCGTGATCGCCTTTCCGGATGGCCGGGCAACGCTTCTGGAACGCGGCCCGGGGATCTCTTTGTCGGACATCAAGGCAGCGACCGCAGCGGAGCTCATTATTCCCGACGACGTCCCCGAGATGTGGCCTTGAGGGCCCGGTCCTTAACTCAAATCGGCCAAGCCCTTTCGACGCCAGACCATAAACGCCGCAGCAGGAGATCCAGCGATGACCGCGTGGCCCAATATCAGTGATTTCCAGGAGTATTGGCTGGACGCGTGGCAACGGTCCGTCCTGTCCCTCGATGTGCTCCGGCAGCGGGCGAACATCCACCTGGAGCACACCGCCAAGGAGGTGCCGCACGTCCTGAAGTTTGCCGCTGAACTGGTGCGCGACGGCCGCACGCTGGAGCGTCCGGTGAATTACGCACTGGTCCGGATCATCCCGCCCGCCGACATGGCACCCGACCCGACCAAGGCGCCCTTTGTCGTGGTGGACCCCCGCGCCGGGCATGGCCCCGGCATTGGCGGCATGAAACGGGACAGCGAAATCGGAGTCATTCTCGCCGCCCGGCATCCATGCTATTTCATTGGCTTCCTGCCAGCACCGCTCCCGGGACAGACCGTGGAGGATGTATTCCGGGCGGAGGCCGTCTTCATCGAGGACGTGGCTGCCCGGCATTCGGACGCGGAAGGCAAGCCGGTGATCATCGCCAATTGCCAGGCAGGCTGGCAGATCATGATGATGGCTGCGCTCCACCCGGACCTGACGGGCCCGATCATGCTGGCGGGATCGCCCCTGTCCTACTGGGCCGGCGTGCGGGGCAAGAACACGATGCGGTATCTGGGCGGCGTCCTGGGCGGCACCTGGATAACGGCGCTGGCCGGCGACCTGGGCAACGGGATTTTCGATGGCGCCCATCTGGTCGCGAACTTCGAATCGCTCGACCCATCCAACACGCTTTGGTCGAAAGGATACAATGTCTATTCGAAGGTCGATACCGAGGTTGACCGCTTCCTCGACTTCGAAACCTGGTTTGGCAGTCCCGTACTGCTGAACGCCGGGGAAATGCAGTGGATCGCCGACAATCTGTTCGTCGGCAACAAACTCGCAACGGGACAGCTCCGCACCTCCGACGGCGTCAGGATCGACCTTCGCAACATCAGGTCGCCGATCGTCGTCTTCTGCTCCTGGGGCGACAACATCACGCCGCCGCAGCAGGCATTGGGATGGATCCTCGATCTGTACGAAACCGAGCGTGAAATCATTACCAATGGACAGACGATTGTCTATACGATGCACCAGAGCATCGGCCATCTGGGCATTTTCGTGTCCGGCAAGGTCGCGACGAAGGAACACGGTGAATTCGTTTCCTGCATGGAGATGATTGATGTCCTGCCGCCCGGGCTGTACGAAGCGGTGATCGGAGAAGTCGATGAGGATACAGCGAACCGCGAACTGGTGCAGGGCCGCTACTTGTTCCGCCTGGAAGCGCGAACACTGGACCACATCCGGGCGATTGGCGGAAATACCGCCGAGGACGAGCGTCGTTTTGCCACAGCCGCCCGGGTTTCGGAGATCAATCACGGGCTGTACGAAGCGTTTGCGGCGCCTGTCCTGCGCGGGCGCATCACCGAACCGGTGGCCGAGGTGCTTCGTGCCGCCCATCCAAACCGCGCGCGATTCAGCATCTACGCCGATGCGAACCCCCTGATGCAGCCCGTCAAGGAACTGGCGGAGTCGATAAGAGCAGATCGTAAGCCTGCCGATCCGGACAACCCATGGCTCGCCATGGAGCGCGCGACATCATCCTGGATCACCGCCTCGCTGGATGCCTACCGGGAGATCCGCGACGCAATGACCGAGGCGGCGTTCGTCACTACCTACAGCTCCCCCCTGCTGCAGACGCTTGTTGGACTTGGGCCGCAGGAACCTGCCTCCTCCGGCCGCATCGAACGGGACCTGGCGCGGGAAAACGCGGCGGCCCGGGTGAAGGCGGAATTGGAACAGCGCTATGCGGTCGGGCACCTGGAGGAAGCCGTAGTGCGTGCACTGGTGTATATACGCATGCCCGAAGGCGCCATCGACGAACGGGGTTTCTCGGTGCTCAGGCTTATTCGCAACGCCATGCCGCCGGCGAGACGCTTGGGGCTCGCCCGCTTCAAGGCGATCCTGAGGGAACAATTCCTGCTTGTTGGTCTGGATGCGGAACGCGCGATCGAGTCCCTTCCGGCGCTGATTGGCGAAAACGCCGCGGAACGGAAGGCCGCGGTCGACATCCTGCATCGGATCGTGACTGCGCCGGGCGCACTGTCCGACGAAGGGAAGCGCCGCCTTGCCCGCATCGAGGCCCTTTTCGGCACCGCACCGAAATCAAAAAGGCCGGAAGCAGTGGAGGTCACCCATGGTTGAACAATCCAGGGCGCCGCAGGGCGCACGAAGCAAATACGAAAACCTGATCGCCATGGCCCAGAAGCAGCCGGCGATCAGAACAGCCATTGTCCACCCCTGCGACGACGTCTCCCTGCAAAGCGCCGTTGAGGCCGCCCGGCTGCACCTCATCGAACCGATCCTTGTCGGGCCGGCGGACCGCATTCGCAGCGTCGCCGCGGCCGCCGGCTTCGACATCGGCGGCATGGAAATCGTCAACGCCGCGCACAGCCATGATTCGGCGGCCAAATCCGTCGATCTTGTGCGATCCGGTCGCGCCGAAGCCCTGATGAAGGGCAGCCTGCATACGGATGAGCTGATGGGCGCGGTCGTATCGCGCGAAACCGGCATCCGCACCGCACGCCGCATCAGTCATTGCTTCATCATGGACGTGCCGGGCCATGCCGATGCGCTGATCATTACGGACGCCGCGGTAAACATCGCCCCGACGCTGGATGAGAAGGTAGACATCGTCCAGAACGCGATCGATCTTGCGCATGCGCTGAAGGCGCCAGAGGTGCGCGTCGCCATCCTGAGCGCGATGGAGACGGTCACCGCCAAGGTGCCGTCCACGATCGAAGCTGCGGCGCTGTGCAAGATGGCGGAACGGGGTCAGATCACCGGCGCACTTCTGGATGGCCCCCTGGCCCTGGACAATGCGATCAGTCCGGAAGCCGCGGCAATCAAGCATATCGCCTCACCGGTCGCCGGCCGGGCGAACGTGCTCGTGGTGCCGGACCTTGAAGCGGGCAATATGCTGGCCAAGAGCCTGTCCTTCCTGGCACACGCCGATGCAGCCGGCATCGTTCTGGGCGCCCGTGTCCCGATCATGCTGACAAGCCGAGCGGATTCGCTGCTGACACGATTGGCGTCGTGCGCGGTCGGGGTGATGGTCGCGGCCGCGCGGCGGGAGTCTGCTTCCGCGTCAATCAGATAGAGGATAATGATCGTGCAGGACACACAAATCAGGCCAATCCTCTCGGGACATAAAGCCCTGGTGGTGGGCGTGGCGAATGAGCATTCAATCGCGTATGGCTGCGCGAAAGCCTTCAGGGCGGTCGGCGCCGACGTGGCGATGACCTGGCTGAATGAGCGGGCGCGCCCCTATGTGGAACCGCTGGCAGAGGAACTGCAGTCCCCGATCAGGGGACCGCTGGATGTCTCGATCCCGGGCCAGTTGGAGGCGATCTTTGATCAGGTCAGCTCGCAATGGGGTCGACTGGATATCCTGGTTCACTCCATCGCATTCGCCCCAAAGGAGGATTTACAGGGCGGGCTGTTGAACTGTTCGGCAGAGGGTTTTGCCAAGGCGATGGATGTGTCCTGTCATTCCTTTGTGCGAATGGCCAGGTTGGCGGCGCCATTGATGACCGAGGGCGGCGCCATGTTCGCCATGAGCTATTATGGTGCGAACCGGGTCGTTCCGAACTACAACGTCATGGGTCCGGTCAAGGCTGCGCTGGAAGCAACCTGCCGATATCTTGCCTATGAGCTTGGACCGCAGAAGATCCGCGTGCACGCGATCTCCCCCGGACCGCTGAAAACCCGCGCGGCATCCGGACTGAAGGACTTTGAGCTTCTGTTGAACGAAGCCGCACAGAAAGCGCCACTGGGCGAACTCGTCGATATCATGGATGTCGGCTTCACCTGCGCCTATCTGGCGACATTTTTTGCCAAGCATATCACCGGCGGCACCGTCTATGTCGATGGCGGAACCAACATCGTCGCCTGATCACGACTCAGACCGGCTGCATGCGCGGATCGCTGGGTGTGCTTTGCGCCGCAGGGGGAATCATGTCCGGATACATCGCCGTCATCAACGCGGGCTCTTCCAGCATCAAATTCGCCCTGTGCGAGCCGAAGGCCGACGTCGAGATCCAGTACCGGGGGCAGATTGAAGGGATTGGCGTCAATCCCCGCCTGACGGTCAGGAACGCACAAGGGGAGGCGATCAGCACGAAAACGTGGCCGGTGGTTGGCTTCGATCATGGCGCGGCGGCGCAGGAGATCCTGCACGCCGGCGCACGCCTCGCCGCGGGCTCGGTTGTTGGTGTCGGGCATCGCGTCGTGCATGGCGGATTGTCATACGGCGTGCCCGTCCGCCTGGACCAGACCGTTCTTGCGGCGCTGTCCCGCCTGATACCACTGGCACCGCTGCATCAGCCCCACAACCTGTCCGTTATTAAAACAATCTTCCAGGCGGCACCCCATCTGCCGCAGGTGGCCTGTTTTGATACGGCGTTCCATCGGACACAGCCGCCAGTTGCCCAGGCCTTCGCCCTACCCCGCGACATCAGCGAGGCCGGTATCCGGCGCTATGGCTTTCATGGTCTGTCCTACGAATACCTGAGCGGACAAATGCGCGCGCTGTACCCTGAAATGGCCCGCGGCCGCGTCATCATGGCGCACCTTGGCAATGGCGCGAGCCTGTGCGCGATGCGGAATGGTCGCAGCATGGCCAGTACTATGGGGTTCACCGCGGCCGACGGGCTGATGATGGGGACACGCTGCGGCGCGCTTGATCCCGGCGTGATCCTGCACCTGATCACCGAGCATCATATGGACGCTGCCGGGCTGGAGGACCTGATCTATCGCAAGTCCGGCCTGCTTGGCGTCTCCGGCCTCTCTTCGGACATGCGCACGCTGCGGGCCTCCCCCGAGCCTGCGGCGCAGGAAGCAATCGCGCTGTTCGTGTATCGTATCATCCGGGAAATCGGCTCGCTGGTCGCGGCGTTGGACGGGCTGGATGCTCTCGTCTTTGCCGGCGGTATCGGCGAAAATGACGCTGCGACCCGCGCCGACGTGGTCCAGGGATGCCGCTGGACTGGGATGGTGTTGGATGCCGGGCTGAACAGCGCCGGCAAAGGGCGCATCAGCAGCGACCAATCCCCCGTGACCATTTGCGTGATTCCCACCGATGAGGAACGCCTGATCGCGCAACACACGAAGGACGTCCTGGCTTTGGGGTCGCACTGATCAGCAGGCCCCGGGCCGCATCACGCCGGAAGTGCATAGGCAAGCCGGGGCACAAGTGTCCACATTGGGCGTGCTCCTTGCAGGACGGCCGCTCCGCAACGCGGCTTCCTGCTGACAGACAGGGAGCCAGGCTCTCTTTTGGGAGGCAACCATGGACACAGCGCCAATACGTCGACGTGCCAGCACAATGGAGCATGGACGCCTGGACGAAGCCCGCACGAAGGGCGTGCCGTGGAAGCAATGGGGGCCGTACCTGAGCGAGCGGCAATGGGGCACAGTGCGGGAGGATTACAGCGAGACCGGCGATGCCTGGGGTTACTTCACGCATGACCACGCCCGCTCCCGCGCATATCGCTGGGGCGAGGATGGCTTGGCCGGCTTCAGCGATGAGCACGCGACGCTGTGCTTTTCCATCGCGCTTTGGAATGGGAAAGACCCGATTATCAAGGAACGCCTGTTCGGCCTGGCAAACGGGGAAGGCAACCACGGCGAGGATGTAAAGGAGTATTACTACTACTTGGATGCGACGCCGACCCATTCCTACATGAAGTATCTGTACAAGTATCCGCAGAATGCGTACCCATATGACGACCTCGTCGCCACAAACAGGCAGCGCACCCGGAACGACCCGGAATATGAGCTTATCGATACCGGGGTGTTCGATGCTGATCGCTACTTCGACGTGTTCGTGGAATATGCCAAGGCGCTTCCGGACGACATTCTGATCCAGATCACCATTTGCAACCGCGGGCCTGAAACCGCTTTTCTGGCATTGCTGCCAACACTCTTGTTTCGCAACGATTGGTCATGGGCGCCTGGCAGGCAGAAGCCGAGTCTGCGCCAGGTACCGGGCACAAGTGATTGCAGCATCATTGCCGCTTCCCATCAGGGACTGGGTACTTACCATCTCTGTTGCGAAGGAGCGCACCCTCTGCTCTTCACTGAAAATGAAACCAATGACGAGCGCATTTTCGGAACGCCCAACGCGACGCCGTATGTGAAGGATGGCATCAACAATTATATCACACTGGGCAAATATGATGCCGTCAATCCAGCCCTGTCCGGAACGAAGGCAGCCGCACACTATCAGCTTGAGGTTGGCGCGGGCGCGACCGTCGTCGTCCGCCTCCGCCTGAGCCAGACGGCCCACCCAACCCCGTTTGGCACTGCGTTCGCCGATATCATGGAGCAGCGGCGGCGGGAGGCTGATGCGTTCTACCGCGCGATTACGCCGGGTCGCGTCAGCGAGGATGCGGCGAATGTCCTGCGCCAGGCGTTTGCCGGCATGCTCTGGGGCAAGCAGTGTTTTATCTTCGACGTGAATACCTGGCTTCAGGAGCATGGCGCCGATAAGCTGCGCCGCGCTGGGAGACCAATTCGGAACCACGAGTGGTTCTACCTGTCCGCGGACCATGTCATCTCGATGCCGGACAAGTGGGAGTATCCGTGGTTCGCCGCGTGGGATCTCGCCTTTCATGCTCTGGCCCTTGCTTCGGTCGATATCGACTTCGCCAAGGAGCAACTCGGTATGCTGCTGGATCAGGTTTATCTGAATCCAGCCGGACAGATACCCGCCTACGAATGGAACTTCAGCGACGTCAATCCACCCGTTCAGGCATGGGCGTCCATGTTTACCTACCGCGTGGAGCGGGCACTCCAGGGCACATCCGACATCGACTTCCTCAAAGAAGTCTTCGGCAAACTTTCGGCGAATTTCGGTTGGTGGGTGAACCGAAAGGATCGTTTCGGAAAAAACGTCTTTGAGGGTGGATTTCTGGGGTTGGACAACATTGGCGTTTTTGATCGCAGCGCGCCACTGCCAACCGGCGGCTATCTGGAGCAGTCGGACGGCACCGCATGGGTCGCACTATTCTGCCAGAACATGCTTGAGATCGCCGTTGAACTCGCTGCACACGATTCGACATATGAGAAGCTGGCGGTAAATTTCGGCATGGAATTCCTGCTGATCGCCCATGCCATGAATGGCATCGGCACCGAGGGCATGTGGGATGAGGAGGACGGATTCTATTACGACGTCCTTCGCCTACCGGATGGAAGTTCAAAGCGCCTCAAGGTCCGTTCGATGGTCGGCTTGCTGCCGCTCTGTGCCGCGACGGTTATCGAGAAATGGCAACGCGACCGCGTACCTGGGCTCAGGACCCATCTGCTCGACAGTATGGCGCGGATGCCGGAACTACGGGAATCCATTCATCTGACCGGGCCGGGACATTACGGCGTGGCCGAACGTGGCATCTTTGCGCTTGTCAACGAACATCGCCTGCGGCGAATCCTGACACGCATGCTGGATGAAAGCGAATTCCTCAGCCCGTACGGAATCCGGTCGCTGTCCCGCTACCATGCAGATCATCCCTACGTTCTGGCGGCAGGCGGACAGGAGTACAGGGTCGGCTACCTCCCAGCCGAGTCCGACAGCGGCATGTTCGGCGGCAATTCAAATTGGCGCGGACCGGTATGGATGCCGGTCAACGGCCTGATCATTCGCGCCCTGCTGCATTACTATGCCTACTATGGCGATAACTTCAAAATAGAATGCCCGACCGGGTCAGGGAACCAGATGAACCTGTACGAGGTCGCACAGGAAATCGCCGCCAGACTGACCAGGATCTTCCTACAGGATGAAAACGGCCGTCGTCCTGTATTCGGCGGTGCAGAAAAATTCCAACAGGACCCGCACTGGCGGGATCATCTGTTCTTTTACGAATACTTCCACGGCGACAACGGCGCCGGCATTGGTGCGAGCCACCAAACAGGATGGACCGGGATCATCGGGACGTTGATCCGGGTGTTCGGAGCGCTCGACGCCAGTTCCTTGAACGCCTTCTTCCACAGCGAACAGGACAAGGCCTAGGGCATCAATCCCGCCGCGCCGGGCACGGGGCGGCGGGCCTTCCCGCTACCGTCGTCGTGCCCCCGCCTCCGGGCGCCTCCTCAGGGCTGACCAGCGCCCGGCGCCGACCGCTTCGACAGCCCACGCGGCTTGATCCCCGCCTCCTCCCGCGCCCGGCGCAGGGCTTCGTTCAGCGTGCCAACCGCAGCGTCAGGCTGGCCCGCCGCCGTCTCCCCCAGTTTCTGGGCCAAGGCTCGGATCAGGTCAGACCGTGCGACAATCCCGACCAACTTGCCATCCCGCAGCACAGGAACGCGCTTGATCCCCTTCGTGTGCATCAAAGTTGTGACTTCACGGGCCGGCGTGTCCTCGACGACAGTCGTGACACCCGGCGACATGACAGCTTTCACCTTCTGCTGCTGCGCCCGAATCCCCTCTACGAAGCTCGGCGCAAGCGCAAACCCGTCAGCCAGCATATCGAGCCAATGGGCCTGTTTCGCAGTGTACCCCTCGTGCCACCGGACCAGGTCCCCCTCGGTCATCATCCCGATGACATTTCCGGCGTCATCCAGGACCGGCATCCCGCTGACCCTGCGGCCTGCCATCAACCTGACGGCATCAATCAATGAGGTTTCAGGATGCACGACCACAACGTTACGAGTCATGATGTC
>DAICYU010000339.1 GCA_027311485.1 Acetobacteraceae bacterium | reverse complement strand
CCGAAAATCGAAAAAATCACGATTTTTACAAGAGGTTTCCGAGACTCTAACTTGTCTAACTTAAATTCCTTCGGAATTTATCTAACGTACCCCGCGTTTTGCACATTTGGGGATAATCGCATGACGAAGATTCACGGGAAGGGAAAGGGGCAGCCATGATCGTGGCCCTGCTCAACCAGAAGGGGGGTGTCGGCAAGACGACCCTGGCGCTCCACCTGGCAGGCGCATGGGCCCGCCAGGGGTGCCGCGTGACGGTCATTGATGCCGACCCCCAGGGCTCGGCGCTGGACTGGTCCGAGCAGCGGGCGAAGGAGGGAGGTCCCCGGCTGTTCGGCGTGCTGGGCCTGGCCCGCGATACGCTGCATCGGGAAGCGCCAGAAATTGCGCGCGGTGTCGACCACGTGGTGATCGACGGGCCGCCGCGTATTGCGGGCCTGATGCGCTCAGCATTGCTTGCCGCCGATCTCGTGCTCGTCCCGGCCCAGCCATCACCATTTGACGGCTGGGCATCCGGCGAGATGCTGAACCTGATCCATGAGGCGAGAATTTTCCGGCCCGAGCTTGTCGCCCGCTTCGTGCTGAATCGGTGCGCGGCGCGCACCATCATCGCGCGTGAGACCGGCGATGCACTGGCCGAGCACGATCCACCGGTGCTCGCCGCGCGGATCGGCCAGCGTGTTGCCTTCGCGGACGCCGCCCGCACCGGTCGGCTTGTCTTCGAGGTAGATTCCGGCGTTGCTGCTTCAAACGAAATAATAGCGCTCGGCACCGAGATTGCCGGACTTACGCCATGACAAACCGCACCCACAAGCGCGGCTTTGCCACGCGCCCGAGCGATCCGGACACCTGGATACGCACGCCGGACGCCAGGACAAACGGCACGGGCATCGATCCCGGCTTCACCGCGCGGCTAACCATCGACGTGACGCCGGCGCTGCGCGGCCGCATCAAAATCGTCGCGTTCCGCCGCGGCATCACCGTCGCCGACATGCTGCGAGACTTGTTGGCGCGGGAATACCCAGAAAACGGCGAGGCCGCGCCATGAGCGACCTCACCATGGTTGAGCTCACCTGGATCGAAAAGCGCATCGAACGCTGGATTCGCTTCGGCAAAATCGTCGAGGATCAGATCCTCGACCGCCGCCGCCGAATCGTCGGATTTGCGCCCGGCAGTGTGTTTGCGTTCGTGCGCTGGGCCTCGAACGATTACGGCACCATCGTCTCCCGCATTGATATCCTTCGCGCTTTCGTGGCAGGCGAACCGTATTCAACGGTGCCTTACGTGAAACCCGGCGGCGAGATTCTGCTGCGCCTGACCGGCTGGCCGAAAGTTGAGCAGGCGTTGCGGCAGATCGACGCCGTTGAGCAGCTGGAAATAAAGCCGGAAGAAGCGGCACCCGATCACTGGCGGCATGTTCACAACCGCCTGACTGCCGGCGAACAGCCTCGATCCTACACGAGGCCGATGCACGTAGCATGGACACTTCGCCGGCGGGCCGGTGCATGAACGCGGGCCAGAAAATTCTCGGCGCGATGCTTTTCGGCATGTCGATGATCGCGTTTTCATCTACGGCGCATCCGACGCCGCGCCTACTCTGGAATGCCAGCGCCAGCGTACCCATTGGGCTCTATGCCATACATCCGGCCGGCAAACTGACGGCAGGCGAATTACTCGTCATCACACCACCGGCCGAGCTCGCGCAATTCATGGCGGCGCGTCGATATTTGGCGCTCGGCGTGCCGCTTATTAAGCACGTCGCCGGTTTGCCCGGACAGATTGTCTGCCGATCCGGACTTACGATCACAGTCAACGGTATTGCCGAGGCGCAAGCGCTTGATCGCGATGCGCGCGGCCGGAAACTGCCTGTCTGGCAAGGCTGCCGCACGGTCCGAACAGGCGAAGTTTTTCTGATGAACGCAGGCGTGCCGGACAGCTTTGACGGCCGATATTTCGGGCCGGTGCCGGACAGCACAATCATCGGCAGCGCAACGCCATTGTGGCTTCCCCGCAAGCAATCATCGCGAAATGCCGCACAGTGAAATCAACTCCTTCCCATCCCGAAAATCTTTCTATCCGCGCGTCCGGAGTTTTTGACCGCATTCGTTTTTCACTCTCAGTCAGCATTTTGGCGCTCGGATTTTCGGTCATGTTCTGCATACCGGCAATGGCGCAAACATCACCCGTGAAAACGTCGACCGGCACCTTGCCGTCGACCGAACTGGTTGACGCGTTGATCGATGCGGCGTCGCGCCGGTTCTCGATCCCGGCGCTTTGGATACGCTCCGTGATGCAGGTCGAGAGCGGCGGAAATGCACAAGCGCTGTCGCCGAAAGGGGCAATCGGCCTCATGCAGATCATGCCGGAAACATATGCGGCGCTGCGCCAGGAGCTCGGCCTGGGTGCTGATCCTTATCAACCACGCAACAACATCATGGCGGGCGTAGCGTACTTACGCGAAATGCTCGACCTCTACGGTCAATCCGGTTTTCTGGCGGCCTATAATGCCGGTCCCGCGCGGTATGACGAACATCTGGCGACGGGCGAACCACTACCCAAAGAGACGCAACTCTACCTCTCCCGGCTCGCTCCCATGTTGTCCGGCGCGCAGATTGGCAGCATTTCGACAACCGTGAATCCCGTGACATGGATGACAGCCCCATTGTTCATAAGCGACAATGCGATGAGCAATTCCGGTGCCATTCAAGGTGATAACGACGGTTTTCTAAACGCAAATTCAAAACCGAACCAGCAACAAAATAACGTCACGTCAAACACTGTCATCGCAGCACTGGCGCCGCAGTCAGGTGGCCTGTTCATCCCCATTTCAGCGGGATCAAAGACTCAATCGCCATGAGCGCCGTCCTGATTGGCGCCGCGCGTGAAATCGCATGTTTGGATGGTGGCGGCGTAGGATCAGCAGGACGGAGCAGACGATGGCAAGATAAAAGCGGCGCCGTCTTACGGCGTGCTGATGGTTGGTTTCCTTGGGGTTTTCGAGCGGCGCGTCACATAGAGGCGACGGCGCTGCCGACAAAAAGCCGAGTATTTTCCTCCGTCAGAGCGCCGTCGCTCCGCTGCAACACGGGACAGCAGGTGCGGGAATGACCAGGCGCGATGATGATCTCCACGTCCGGCCAGGCCGCATCGGACACGGCCGCGATACGAAGAGCTTTGTTGGCGAGGTGACAAAAGCGGCGCGCAAAGCAGGCCATTTGGGTCGAAGCTTTTCGGCAAAGCGCGCGCCGACAGGCAAATCTAACTTTGGACGGGGCCGTGCCGCAGCTCTTGCCCGGTCAATCCGGTCACCGGCACGGCGCGTGGCCATCAAGGCGCGTGTCGTCCGGCAACTCGGCACGAAATTCCGGTCCGCGCCTCTGTCGCGCCACATCGCGTATCTCGAACGTGAAGGCGTGACCCTCGACGGCGCGCGTGGAAAAATGTTCGGTCCGGATGCGGAGACCGCTGACGTGAAAGCCTTCGCAGAACGATGCGAAGGCGACCGGCATCATTTCCGCTTCACGGTATCGCCTGAACATGCCGGAGAGCTGGCCGATCTGCGCGCATTCACGTGTGAGCTGATGTCAGACGCCGGGCGAGACCTCGGCACCAGGCTTGATTGGGTCGCGGTGGATCATTGGAATACCGATAACCCGCATATCCACGTGCTGGTGCGTGGGCGCGCCGATGACGGCGGGGACCTCGTCATAAGCCGCGACTATATCGGCCGTGGGCTTCGTGGCCGTGCTGAGGAGCGCGTCGAACTGGAACTTGGCCCTCGAAGCGAGCGCGAGATTTCCAACGCGCTGCGCCGGGAGGTGGACGCAGAACGGTGGACCAGCCTGGATCGCGCTTTGCGAGATGTTGCCGATGACGGTGCCGGTGTCGCGGACCTGCGGCCGAACGCCACCGGGCCCGACCCGGAACTCCGCCGGCTAATGACCGGCCGGGCGATGAAGCTGGAGCGGATGGGCCTTGCGGAACCAGCGGGGCCAGGTTGCTGGACCCTGAAGCCTGGCATCGAGGACACGTTGCGGGACCTCGCCATCCGCGTTGACATTATCAAAAAGATGCACCGGGCCATGACGGATGGTGCACGTGCACCGGACGTGGCGGGCTTTGCCGTCCATGGCGATGATATCACGGACCGCGTCATCGGCAGGCTCGTGGAGCGCGGCTTGCACGATGAACTTGCTGGCACGGCCTATGCGATCATCGATGGCGCCGATGGCCGCACTCATCACATACGCTTCGCCAATCTTGACATGACGGGCGACGCCCAGCCCGGTGCCATCGTCGAACTTCGCGCCTGGGAGGATACAAATGCCCGGCGCCGTCTCTCGCTGGCAACCCGATCAGACCTGCCGCTCGAAGCGCAAATCACCGCACCTGGCGCCACCTGGCTCGACCGCGAATTAGTGGCCCGCGATCCCACTCCTACGGCCGGTGGATTCGGGGCCGAAATCCGAGACGCGATGGCGCGGCGGACTGACCATCTTGTCGCGGATGGGCTTGCCCGCCTAAACGGCGACCGTGTGATCTTTGCGTCCGGTCTCATCGACACATTGCGTCAACGCGAACTGGATGCTGCTAACAGCCGCATAGTCCAAGAGACCGGACTTCCGCATAAGCCGTCCGGCCAGGGCGAATACGTCGCCGGGATCTACCGCCAGCGCATCACGCTGTCCTCTGGCCGGTTCGTCATGATCGATGATGGGCTTGGATTCCAACTCGTGCCCTGGCGGCCGGCACTGGAACAGAAACTCGGCCAACAAGTGTCGGGAACGATGCTGCCGGTGGGCGGCGTCGATTGGAGCTTTGGCCGGAAACGAGGGCTTGGGCTTTGATGACGGTGATACCAAAGACTCCTGCCGAATAATCCGATTCTCTCGCCATTTCTGCGACCCGCCTCGGTTCGGCCTTGTCATCAAGCACATACGCGGTCGAACTGCAGCGTTTCCCAGCACGGAGCGGCGATGTCAGGTTCGAAAATCCTCTGGCTACAGGTGTTCACCGTTTTCGGCATCGTCATTGCGGCCATCTGGGGCGCCACCGAATGGACGGCCTGGCAGCTAGCCTTTCAGCCGGAACTGGGCAGTCCATGGTGGGCACCTGCGGGCTTGCCGATGTACCT
>DAICYU010000338.1 GCA_027311485.1 Acetobacteraceae bacterium | reverse complement strand
AGGACCCCGAGCGCACCCGCGCGGCCCAGCATCCGATCCACCTGAACTGGTCCACCCTGGGCGATATCGGCTACCTCGATGACGATGGGTTTCTGTACCTGACCGACCGCAAGGCGTTCATGATCATCTCCGGCGGCGTGAACATCTATCCCCGCGAAATTGAGGACGTGCTGATCCAGCATCCTGCGGTCCGTGACGTCGCGGTGTTCGGCATTCCGGATGCGGAAATGGGGGAGCAGGTGAAGGCGGTGGTGGAGCCGATGGCCGATGCGGGACCGTCCGACGCCCTCGCGCAGGCGCTGATCGAGCACGCACGCGCCCGCCTCGCGCACTACAAGGTGCCGAAATCGGTGGACTTCATGGATGAACTGCCCCGGCTGCCGACGGGAAAGCTCTACAAGCAGGCGCTGCGGGCGGCCTATGCCGGCCGCACCGGCTGATCCGACCTTGGCTGATCCGACCTTGGCTGACCCGACCTTGGCTGACCCAACCTTGGCTGACCCGACCTTGGCTAACCCGGCCGTGCGGCGGCTTTATTCCTCCTGCAGCGCGATGTCACTTGTCTCCGGCAGTCGCCACCACAGTAAAGCCAGCCCGCCCAGGGCTGACAGGCTCAACGCCCCAAATCCCAGGGTGAAACCGGCCCGCTGCGCCAGGAACCCGATCACCGTGGTGCTGACCGACGCACCGGCCATGTTCGCCGCCCCGATCGCGCCAAGCGTCGCGTTATAGCGCCCGGTACCCTTGGTCATGTCGGCGATCGCCAGCGGCTGCACCACGCCGATGGCGGCGGCGGTGATGCCGTCCAGCGTCTGCGCCAGCACCAGGAACCATGGCGCCGTCACAAACGCGATCAGCAGCGTGCGCAACAGCAGCGCGGCGAATCCCGCGATCAGCAGCGGCTTGCGCCCGCGATCGTTGGCCATCCGGCTGATGCGCAGGGCCAGCATCGCGGCGATCAGCTGCGGCACCACCACCATGGCGGAGGTCACCAGTTCCGACATGTGCTTGAGGTCGGTCGCCAGTCGCTCGGTCGCCAGCATCAGGATCGAGGCATCGGCGAACTGGAACAGCACCATGCAACCGGCCAGCACCAGAATCCGCCGGTCTTTCGCCAGATCCCGCCAGCGCGCCGCCTTCGGTTCCCGCCGGCCGGCGGCGCCACGGGCGCGGGCATAGTCGATTTCGTTGCCGCGAATTTTCAGCAGCATATAGCCAGCCGGCAGGCACAGCGCGATGGTGACGAAAAACGGCGCCTGCCGGGACACCAGGTAGCCCATTGCCCCCATCGCCGCCACGGTCAGCGCATTGCCCAGCGAGTCATAACGATGGTTGCGGCCCAACCGCTCATTGAACGCGCGATGCCCGACCAGGCCCAGACCGATGGCGGCCAGCGCCGGCCGGATCACACTGCCGGTCAACCCGTGCAGCACCTCGCCCCCGGCCACCGGCAGGTATGTGGGGAACAGGCCGATCAGCGCCGAACCAACGGCGATCATCCCCAGCGCGAAGGCGATCACCGCCCGCTTGGTATGCGTCCAGTCCACCAGCGCGCCGCCCGGCGCCTGGCTGACCAGTTGTGCGATCGTGCCGGCGGTCAGCGCCGACCCGATCGCCCCCTGTGTCCAGCCATGCATCGTCAGGTAGATCGTCACGAACGGCCCCATGCCCGTCTGCACGTCGGCGACGAAGAAATTGAGCCAGTCCAGCGCGCGCTGGCTGCGCACCGAGGGAGACGGACGCATCCCCTGTTGCGGCGCCGTTTGCGATCGGGTGGTAGCCATGGTTTGGTTGCTGTTCCTTGGCCTGCTGCATCGTGCGCCCGCAAATCACCGTCGATCGATGCAACCGGTACCAAATACGCCGAAGCCAGGCATCGCGGAGGGGGCTTGGTCAGGAACAACCGAATGCGCACCTCGTTGCCAGCGCAGCCGGGTCACAAACCATGCGCCGGACTCGTTTTGTGAACGAAAAAATCTGCCTTTGGGTCTCAGGCGGCCCGCGCGACCGCCCTGGTCTTGCGGCGCTTCAGCCATTCCTCGAGGCGCTGCATCACCACGAAAAAGCAGGGCACGAACAGCACCGCGAGGCAGGTGGACGCCAGCATGCCGGTAGCGACCGAAATGCCGATCGACTTGCGCGCGTTCGCCCCCGCCCCGGTCGCCAGCACCAGCGGCACGACACCCAGGATGAACGCGAACGATGTCATCAGGATCGGCCGCAGCCGCGTGATCGCCGCCTTCACCGCCGCATCCAGGATCGTGGCGCCGAGCAGCAGCCGCTGCTCCCGCGCGACCTCGACGATCAGGATGGCGTTCTTCGCGCCCAGCGCGATCAGCAGCATCAGACCGATCTGGGTGTACAGGTTGTTGTCCACCCCCAGCGCGCCCAGCGTGATGACCGGCCCCAGCAGCGCCAGCGGCACCGCCAGGATCACCGAGACCGGCGCCAGCCAGCTTTCATACTGTCCGGCCAGCACCAGGTACACCAGCAGGATGCCCAGGCCGAACACCATGTACATCTGCCCGCCGACCACTTTTTCCTGGTACGACATCGCCGTCCATTCCGACGCCGTGCCGCCGGGCAGATCGGCCTGCGCGATCTGGTCCATCAGGCCAAGCGCCTCGCCCGAGCTGAACCCCGGCGCGGGGGCGCCGATGATGGTGGCCGCGGGGTAGAGATTGTAAAGCTGGATCAGCGCCGGACCGGTCGTCTGCTTGATGCTGACGACGGTGCCCAGCGGCACCATGGTCCCGGCATTGGTCCGCACCGGCAATGCCTCGACATCCGCGACACTCACCCGCGCCCGCGGCTCGGCCTGCGCATAAACCTGGAACGTCAGGCCGAACTTGTTGATCTGACCGACGTAACTGGACCCCAGGTAGGTCGCCATCGTCTGGAACACCTGCCCGGTGGAAACACCCAGCGCCTCGGCCTTGGTGCGGTTCACCACGGCCTGCAGCTGCGGCACGCCGGTGCGGATGGTGGAGTTCAGCTGAGCCAGGCCGGTCTGCGTGCTGGCGTGCTTGATGATGGTGCGGGTGAGTGATTGCAGCTTGGTCAGGTCGCCGCTGCCGTCACGCAGTTCCACCTCCATCGTGAACCCGCCGGAATTGCCGATGCCCTGGATGGCGGGCGGCGGCGCGACGAGGATCGTCGCATCCTCGATCGGGGCGACCGCGGCCGACAGGGCCTTGTACATCCCCAGCAGACCCTCATTGGCGGAGGTCCGCTGCGCCCAGTCCTTCAGCACGACATAGGCCACGCCTGCGTTCGACAGCGACGCGCTGTTGTCCAGGACCGAGATGCCGGCAATGTCGATCACGTCCTGCACGCCCGGCACTCTGGACACCGCCTGCCTGACACGCTCCATCGCCGCCCGTGTGCGGCCCAGGGAGGCGCTGTCCGGCAACTGGACCGAAATCAGGAAATATCCCTGGTCCTCCAGCGGCAGGAAACCGGTCGGCAGGCGGGACAGGCCATAGACGGCGGCGCCCATCATCACCAGCGCCAGCACCACCATGGCGGCGCTGCGCCGGGTCATCGCCCCTACCAGCCTGCCGTAGCGGCGTTCCAGCCCATTATAGACAATGTTGAAGCCGCGGTAGAACAGGTTGCGCTTTTCGGGCGGCACCGGCGCGCGCAGCCACAGCGCGCACTGCGTCGGCTTCAGCGTCGCGGCGTTGATGGCGCTGATCAGCGCCGTGGCGGCGATCACCAGCGCGAACTGCGCGTACAGCCGGCCGGTCAGCCCAGGCAGAAACGCCGCCGGGATGAACACCGACATCAGCACCAGGGTGATGCCGATGATCGGCCCGAACAGCTCCTTCATTGCCGTCACCGCCGCGTCGTGCGGGTTCAACCCGCGCTCGATGTGATGCGCGGCGCCCTCCACCACCACGATCGCGTCGTCCACCACGATGCCGATCGCCAGCACGATGGCAAACAGCGTCGACAGGTTGATGGTGAACCCCAGCGCCGCCATCGCCGCGAAGGCGCCGATGATGGTCACCGGCACCGTGGTCGCCGGCACCAGCGTGGCGCGGATGTCCTGCAGGAACACCAGGATCACCACCAGCACCAGGATGCCGGCCTCGATCAGCGTGTGATAAACCTCGTTCACCGAGGCATTCACGAACTTCGTCGTGTCGAACGGGATCTCGTAGGTGATGCCCTGCGGGAAACCGCGCGACAGGTCCTGCATCCTGGCGCGGACCTCCTGCATCACCTGCAACGCGTTGGCGCCGGCGGACAGGAACACGCCGATGCCCGCCGCCGGCTTGCCGTTCAGGTTGAAACTCTGGCTGTAGGTCTGCGCGCCAAGCTCCACCCGGCCGATGTCGCGGATGCGCGTCACCGCGCCGTCCGCCCCGGTCTTGACGATGATGGCGCCGAACTGAGACGGGTCCGACAGGCGGCCGGCGACGTTCAGCGTGTACTGGAAATTCTGCCCGGTCGCCGGCGGCGCCCCCACCTGCCCGGCGGTGACCTGGCTGCTTTGCTGCTGCAGCGCGTTGGTCACGTCCGTCACCGTCAGCCCGCGCGCCTGCATCAGCGCCGGGTCCAGCCAGATCCGCATCGCATACTGCCCGGCGCCGAACACCGTCACGTTGCCCACCCCGGGCAGGCGCGCCAGCTGCTGCTGCAGGTTGATGGCGGCATAGTTGCTTAGATACAGGCCGTCATAGCGGTTATCCGGCGCCGTCAGCGTCACGAACCCCAGGATCGAGGTCGATTTCTGCTGCACCACCACGCCCTGCTGCTGCACCGCCTGCGGCAGCGCGGCCATCGCGCTGGCCACCCGGTTCTGCACCAGCACCTGCGCGAAATTCAGGTCGGTGCCGATGGCGAAGGTCACGATCAGGGAATAGCTGCCGTCGCTGGTGCTGGTCGATTGCATGTACAGCATGTTCTGCACACCGTTGACCTGCTGCTCGATCGGCAGCGCCACGGTGTCGATGACGGTGCGGGCGCTGGCGCCCGGGTAGCGCGTCGTCACCTGCACCGTCGGCGGCACGACGTCGGGATATTGTGCGACCGGCAGGCCGAATACGGCGATGGCGCCGATGACCACGATCAGGATGGCGATGACGTTGGCGAGGACCGGCCGCTCGATGAAGAATTTGGAGATCATGGCGTGCCGTCAGCCTTT
>DAICYU010000337.1 GCA_027311485.1 Acetobacteraceae bacterium | reverse complement strand
AGTCGGATGGCCGGCGCCAGCGCGGCGATGTCGTCGTTGCGCCTGCTGTCAAGTAACGGTGAGGCCCTGCTTGCAGCGGATCTGGCGCTGCTCAGAACCTGCCTTCCAGCCGACTGCCATGTTCAAATGGTCTATGGCGCAACCGAAACGCAGGCGGGCCTGCGCTTCGTGCCGCGCGCGGAGACACCGGACGGGGCTCAGGTTGCCGCAGGCCGACCGGTGCCCGGCACGCAATTTGCCATCCTGCGGGACGATGGGACGCCCGCTTCCAACGGCGAAGCGGGCGAATTGATGATCCGCAGCCGATACACGGTCATCGGCGAATGGGAGGACGGGCGCTGTGTCGAGGGCCGCCTGCGCCAGGATGGCGACCCGGCGTCCGGCTGGCGTCGGTACGCGATGGGCGACATGGTACGCCTGCGGCAGGACGAAGCCTTCATCGTGGTTGGCCGGGCCGACCGGCAGTTGAAGCTGAACGGCCACCGTATTGAACCGGTTGAGGTGGAAGCCGCCCTGCGCAGCGAGGCCGCCGTTATGGATGCCACCGCGCTGCCGGTCGCCGGACAGGCCGGTCCCGAACTGGTGGCGTTTGTCGCCACCGGCCCGGCCCCGCCGGATGATCTGCGGGACCGTTTGTCAGCCGTGCTGATGGCGCGGGTGCCTCCCTATATGCGGCCGCGTCGCCTGCACCTGCTGGCGTGCTTGCCGTTACTTTCGGGGAATAAGGTCGATGCCCACGCCCTGCGCGCACTTGATGCGTCGATGTCGGGCCATTCCTGACATCCGGTGCCGCCGTCGAACCTTCAATTCATTCGATTGTGCCAACTGCCTGCCGGGCGGAATGCGCTGCCTGGGCGATGTCATGGACCGTGGCCAAGTGTTCCAGCGCATCCAGGTCTATTTCGACAGCAAAGTATTCTTCCACCATCGCGACGACCTGCATCATCAGCAGACTGTCCATCCTGGGCAGCTCGTCGAGACGGGTCTCGGCGGTCAGGCGGGGCAGCTCGCTCCGGCATACGGTGCGAAGGATCTGCGCGACGGCGGCGAATTCGGCATCGTGGGATCGTTGCTTGGTCATGGACGGGTTTGCGGCTCCCCTTGCTGATGCAGGCTCATGGCCTTGGCGCAGAGCGACAGCCATTGAGCATAGGGTCCATGCGGCCGGCCAAATCCGGCGACGCGGCCGGCGTACAAACCGTCTGACAAACGTTCGACATGGTTGGGTTGTTCGCCGAACGAGGCCAGCCGGACACACAGCAGGTTTGCCGGGCCAATGCGGCGCAGCGCGGCATGCAGTCGGCGCATCTCCGGCTGGTGAAAACCCGTATCATCACTGGCGAAAACGAAAATTCGCTGCGGGGCAGCAATATCGCGCAGTAATTTGCGACGCAACAGACGCAATGTCGTCCGCCCCTGGTCCCGAATCGCCTGGATACCCGCTGCATCCTGCATGACGTTGCAGGTCGTGTGCATCCGCAGGAACGGCGTGCACAGACGGTATTCGCTGCCTGCCCACCGCACATCAATACCAGCAGCATCGTCCAGACCGGCGAACCCGGTCTCGAGTCCAAGCAACAGGTTCGGGTAGGTGATGGCCGCCCATCGCAAAAGGCTCAGCGGCGGCTCCGCCCCATAATGCCGCTGCGCCAGCGCAAATTCACAATTCGATCCCAGGTTTTCAAATGCGCCCAACAAAACGGCTTCATCGGCATCGCCGTTATCACGCGCGCTACCTTGCCATTGCCCGAGCGCCAGGTGCAATCGCACCTCGCCGTCCCAGGGCGGAAAGACCGAGGGGGGCAGTCCGGCATCTCCGGTTGTCCAGCGAACCGGCTGACCGGCTGGGCCACGCCGTTCGATGACATGGAATCCGTCGATGAAAGCCGGGGAATCGACCGGCACCTCAGTGTCCCGATCAGCCGCAGTCCAGCGTATTCGCCGCAGTTCCACGCCAAGGCGGCGGTCGTCAGACGAGGCTTCCAGATCCACCGGGCGCGCGAAGCCAGAGAGAAGGCGAATTTCCCGCGCCGGCAGACGGAGGTTAAACTGGAACCAGCCCGCGTCCACAGCCGCCGGCGGGACGCGGATACCGTCCACGAGAAGGGACGCGGTCATTTCGTGAAAGGAATTACCGTATGGACCTGCATCACATCAGCGTTTTGGCACGAATGTTCTGCACTTGCAAAGCGTAATAAATGCCGACTCGCCTCGCCGGTTCGACGGGTACCCTCAGTGGAAGCGCCCAGGGAGAGGGGACGTACCAAGAAGACTCACCCAGCGGACGTTCCCAGCCCCCGGGCGGATCATGGGCTGGGGTTGGATCAGAAAGCAGCGTCAATCACCGTTGACATTCTGCCGGCAAGCCAGGTCCCCCGCCTGCGGCAATCGTGCCGTGGGCTAGCCGTGCAGCTTCGCCGCCACGTCGGCGACGCGGCGGCCCTGGTAGCGCGCGCCGTCCAGTTCCTTCTCCGACGGCTGCCGCGCTCCGGTGCCGCCGGCAATCGTCGTCGCGCCATAAGGGGCACCGCCGACAATCTCATCCAGCGTCATCTGCGCCTGGAACCCGTAATCCATGCCGACCACGATCATGCCGAAATGCAGCAGGTTGGTGATGATGCTGAACAGCGTCGTCTCCTGCCCGCCATGCTGGGTCGCGGTGGAGGTGAACGCCGCGCCGACCTTGCCGTTCAGCGCACCCGAGGCCCACAGCCCGCCGGCCTGATCCAGGAACGCCGCCATCTGCGACGCCATTCGCCCGAACCGCGTTGGCGTCCCGACGATAATCGCGTCATAGTTCGCCAGGTCAGAGACCACAGCCACCGGCGCCGCCTGGTCCAGTTTGAAGTGGGCACTGCGCGCCACCTCTTCCGGCGCCGTTTCCGGCACGCGCTTGACATCGACCTGCGCACCCGCCTGCCGAGCTCCCTCAGCCACGGCGTTGGCCATCGTCTCCATGTGGCCATAGGTCGAGTAGTACAGCACCAGAACCTTGGTCATCGGCTTTTCCTGTTCAGTGGAAAGGGGAATGCGCCATTCGCATCGCTACCGTCGCAGATGTATGGACGGGACAAGATTAAAGAAATAGAAAATATAGAAACTCATTCTTTCGGTTTCTTATGTCCCGTCTCCCCGATCTCGAAGCCATGGCAATCTTCGCCAAGGTCGTCGAAACCCATGGCATCGGCGCCGCGGCGGCCGAACTCGGGCTGTCCGCGCCGACCGTGTCGAAGGCGCTGTCCCGGCTGGAACAACGGCTCGGATCGCGGCTGCTCAACCGCACGCCACGGCGTCTGGTGCTGACTGATGCCGGACGGCTGCTGGTCGAGCGTGCCGCCCGCCTGCTGGCCGACGCCGAGGCTGCCGAGGATGCGATGATGAGCAACGCTGGCACGCCGCGTGGCCAGGTGAGGTTGGCCGCGCCGATGTCCTTCGGCTTACGGGAGGTCGCGCCGATCCTGCCCGATTTCCTGACGCGGTATGCGGAGGTCTCGATCGACCTGCACCTGAGCGATGCGCTGGTCGATATCATCGGCGGAGGCTTTGATGTTGCGCTGCGAATCGGCGAACTGCCGGATTCAGCGTTGCTGTGCCGGCGACTGTCCGAAGTTGCCCGCAGCGTCGTCGCCGCGCCGGCCTATTTGGCGCGACACGGCCGCCCGACCCATCCGACGGAGCTGATGCAGCACAACTGCTTTGGCTATGCCTACCAGCGCACCCGTGATGCGTGGCTGTTCGCCAACGTCGCCGGGGAGGAAGTGCGGGTTCGTCCCTCCGGCCAGCTGCGGGTGAACAACGGTGAAGCGGCCCTTCCGGCGGTGATCGCCGGGCTGGGCATTGCGCAGATGCCCAGCTTCTTCGTGCGGGACGCGATCACCGACGGCCGGCTGGAACCGATCCTGCAGGAATGGAGCGTGTCCCAGGCCAGCCTGTTCCTGTTGACGCCGCCACAGGGCCCACAACCGGCGCGGGTCCGGGTGCTGGCCGATTTCCTGGCCGAGAGGCTGGCGCGGGCGTGCAACGGGGACTGAGCGTTCAGTGCCCGGCGTTGGCACCGGAAAAGTCCGGCGCCGGCAAGCCGGATGCGGCAAGCTGGTTCACCACCGTGGTCTTCAACCGCTCCAGCCCCTCGGGGTTGGCTGCCTCGCACCGCGCCACCAGCACCGCCTGGGTGTTCGAGGCGCGCAGCAGCCACCAGCCGTCATCGGTCTGCACCCGCACGCCGTCGATTTCTGAGACCTTCGCGCCCTCCGCCCGGAGGCGGGCGGCAACTTCCTCGATCACGGCGAACTTCCGGCGATCGTCGCAGTCGAAGCGGACTTCCGGGGTGTTGATGACATGCGGCAAAGCCTCCCGCACGGCAGACAGCTTGCCGTTCATGCGCGCGACGATCCCCAGCGCGCGAACCGCCCCGTACAGCGCGTCATCGAAGCCGTACCAATGGTCGGCGAAGAAGATATGGCCGGACATTTCTCCGGCCAGCGGGCTGCCGACCTCCGCCATCTTCGACTTGATCAAGGAGTGGCCGGTCTTCCACATCAGCGGGTTGCCGCCGGCCTTGGCGATCTCGTCATACAGGACCTGGCTGGCTTTCACGTCGGCGATGATCGTGGCACCCTGGTGATCCTTCAGCACATCCCGGGCGAAGATGATCATCAGCTGATCGCCGAACAGGATTTCGCCCTTGTCGTCCACCAGGCCGATCCGGTCGGCATCGCCGTCGAACGCGACGCCGACATCGGCCTTGCGGTCGCGCACTTCCTTGATCAACTGCTCCAGGTTCGCCGGCACCGTGGGGTCGGGGTGGTGCGCCGGGAAACGCCCGTCGATCTCGCCGTTCAGGACGACATGCTCACCGGGCAGCGAGGCGATGAGTTTCCGCAACACCTCCCCGGCGGCGCCGTTGCCATTGTCCCAGACCACTTTCAGCATCCGGTCGCCGCCGTCCCAGTCGGCCAGCAACCGGGACACGTAATCGTCGATGACGGTGACGGTTTCGTCGGTTCCGGCGGCCTCGGGCACCACGTCGCCGGCGGCAGCCCGCTCACCGACGCGGCGGATCTGATCACCGAAGAAGGCCTTGCGGCCGAGCATCATTTTGAAGCCGTTGTAGTCTGGCGGATTGTGGCTGCCGGTGACCATCACCGCGCCATCCGTTTCAAG
>DAICYU010000336.1 GCA_027311485.1 Acetobacteraceae bacterium | reverse complement strand
CGGCTCGGCTTAAAGCCGAGCCGCTTCCAGCGCGCCTCGTGGTGACGAAAGCCTGCTGCGTAGTCGCCCTGTGCCAGCAGCACCAGACTCAGGCCGAATTCGGCCTCGGCGAAATCCGGACGCAGCGCCAGGGCGCGTTCAAAGCTGCGCTGCGCGTCGAGCGGCTGTTGCAGTTCCGCCAGTGCCTCCCCGCGGTTGCACCAGGCTTCCGCCATATCGGGTTGCAGCGACAGCGCCCGATCGAAACTGGCGAGCGCTTCGGCGGGTTGATCGAGCCCGAGTAAGGCGTTGCCGCGGTTGCAATGGGCTTTCGCATGCACCGGTTCCAGTCCGATCGCGGCATCCAGCCGGATCAGTGCGTCCTGATGCCGCCCCATGCCATTCAACAGGTTGCCCAGACCGTTCAGCGCGTCCGGAAAGGCGGGCTGCGCTGACAGGGCGGCTTCGAATGCGCGCACCGCATCCTCGGTGCGGCCGATTTCGCCCAGGAGAATGCCACGATTGTAGTGCGCGTCGGCAAATCCCGGCTGCAATGCCACGGCCTTGTCGTAGCAGGCGAGCGCTTCCGCCGGGCGCTTGAGTGCAGCCAGGGCGGCGCCACGGTTGCAATAGGCCGGTGCAAATCCCGGGTTCAGCCGGATCGACCGGCCGATCAGGCCGGCGCCACGCTCAGCCTTGCCGGTGGCGATCATCAGCAGGCCCAGATGGTACAGCGCATCGGCGTCAGCGGGATTTTGCCGCAGCAGACCACGGAAGATCGCCTCGGCTTCGGCCATTCGGCCCTGTCCGAGCAGTGCCATGCCGAATTGCAGGCGTGTACGGTCGGCTTCGGTCCGTGAACGCGCCATGCCGTCAGGTCCGGGTCAGCGTCAGATCGACCGGTTGGTAGGCCACTCGCACGTCCTGTCGTTTGTCATGGCGGTCGATCATCATGGACTGGCGGGCCAGAATGTCGATCCGCTGGGCCGCCGCTTACCCTGGCGGTTGTCGTGCAGCCGGTTCCGCTTGTTCGACACGAATGCTACACGCCCGGTGCACCGCAGGCAAACGGGCGTGACCACCTTTCGGACGTGACCTTTCGGCAGGCTGTCCGGGCGTTGGCGCCGGAAGCCTGCCGGATGGGGCAATCAGAGATGCAGGATGTTGCCGCTGGTCAGGCTGAGCGAGCCTGCCAGTTCGATCTTCATGTTGGTGGCGCTAAGGTTTTCCGCCCCGGTGGAGGTGTTCACGTACAGATACGTGTTGCCGCCGCTCGTCTGCCAGCCGACGGATCCAGCCGCGAGCTTGGTTTTGCCGAGTTTCCCGGCGTATTTCAGCGTGTGGCCAAGGCCGGTCAGGTCGATCCGGTCGGTGGCGGTGTGGAAGTTGGTAATGATATCCATCGATGCGGATGTGGAATCCGACGTCGAAGTATACAGATAGTCGTTCACGCCAGTGCCGCCTGTCAGCTTGTCGGCGCCGACGCCACCATCCAGCCACAGGTTTCCGGCCATGCTGGTCCCGTTCAGGGTATCCGACCCGGCCAGGCCATAGACGAAGGACGGGGTGGACAGACCAAGCGACCCGGTCAGGGTGGCGACATTGACCGTGTCGGCGCCGGATGAAGCCACGATCACATGCAGCGGCTTGGCCGGGCTGCTGGTGCCCGCGGTTGTGTCCGTCGCGGTTACATCCAGAGCGTAGAGTTGCCCGCCGGCCGCGCCGGCCAGACCAGCCGACCCGACCGCGAGCGTCGCAACATTGCTGGCGGTGTTCAGCGTGAAGGCGGCTGTGTTGGCGCCGCTCAACGCATAGCTGTAGGTGTCGGCGCTGGAGCCGCCGACCTGGATTATCTTCGCCAGCGCCAGGTTGCCGGCGAGGCCGGTGGAAGTCTGACCGGTGGACAGGCCGCTGGTGACCGCCGCGATCGAAACGCCGGTCGGCGTCGACACGCCGGCCTGGTTCCAGCCGATCACATCCATTGCCTGCAGATCGCCTGCCGTCATCGGGTTGACGACACCGGAACTGCTGAAGGCATCGAGGGCGTTGTAACCCATCGAGGATGCCCAGTCGCCGGGATCGCCGCCCGTGGTCGTGTTGAACGTGCCACCGTTGGTCGTGCCGCCGTTGGCGGAAAAATAGCCCGCGGTGGAAGCGGAAAAGTCCCGCACGCCGGCGGCGCTGTAATGGAACAGGTCCAGCACGTCGTAGCTGTTGGCCGTGCTGCCGATCGTGCTTCCGGTCAACAGAAGGCGGCCCATGACCTCGGTCATTTCATGCAGCGCGACGCCGTTGAAATCATAGGTGCCGGCGGCAATGCCGCTGCTGGTGCTGTAGGTGAACGGCAGACTGCTGGAAAACCCGATGAAGCCGTCCGTTGCCGTGCTCGTCGCCGACGTCAGGCCCAGCGCCTTCGCCTGGGCTGTCGTCGTCCAGAATGTGCCGGCGACGGGACTCGCGGTCGGCAGGGACGCCACTGCGGAGGCGTCGGCCGCCGATGTCGCGTCGTTGCTGAGCGCGGTGCGCAGCGTGCTGTAGCTGAAGCTGTTCAGGTAGCTTTGGCTGGAACCCAGGGCGTTGCTGCCGAGCGCGGCGCCGTTGACCTCGCCGTAGCCGACGGAAATGTTGATGGTGATCGGGTCAATGAACTGGCTTTCCAGATACTGCGCCGCCGAGATCACCGCAGTCTTGAAGGCGCTTGGCGCGCTGGCGACGCTGCTGTCCCAGGTGATGTTGATGACGAACGGGGAGGTGGAGGCAGTGACGGTCGTGGCGCCAGGGGTCGTGGTGGTGCTTGTTCCGGTTCCGCCTTTGCTTGGCCGCGCGGCGCTGCCGCCATCCGGTGCATACAGCGCGGTCTGGCCAGCGCTGCCCCAGGGGAGGAAACGGACCGGCGGGGCCGCCCAATTTGGCGTTGTGTCGGAAGAATTCAGCGGGTCGGCATAGGTGTTCGCATCAGTCTGATCGTTGACTGATCCGTTATGTTTGACGCCGGTTTTCATGGATTTGGCCTTCAGCGCAATCACGTCGATACGATTTCATACATACCATCAGCGCGCCCATGGATGTCAATTTGCTGATGGTACAATCGCCTGCTGTTCGCCGGTTTTCCGATCCTGTGGCGGTTTCGTCTTCCAGAATTGGGTGCTGGTTCTAACGGGACAAAGCATGGTTACAAAACAGTTTCGTTCCAACTTACGGCATGTACGCCCGGCACTCAGCCTGGCGAAGGGCACCCGGGCACTGGATGCCACCCGGGCCGAGGCGCCGCCGATGATGCACTGACCTCATGACCGGGACGACACGCTACGCCGCCCGCGGTTCAGCCTTGGGCGATCGCATTCTTGTTCACGGCCGCTTCGATACCCGCCGCACGGGGCCGCTGCGCCGCCCGGGGCACCCGGGTCCACGCCGCATAAAGCGCCGGAACGAAGAACAGTGTCAGCGCCGTCGCACTGACCAGGCCGCCCATGATGGCAATCGCCATCGGCCCCCAGAAGACCGAGAACGCCAGAGGCACCAGCGCCAGGATCGCGGCGGCTGCGGTCAGCAGGATCGGTCGGGTTCGGCGCACCACGGCATTGGCGATCGCGGCGGCCGGTTCGGTGCCTTCCCGCAGGTCACGCTCAATCTGGTCCACCAGGATCACCGAGTTGCGCATGATGATGCCAGCCAACGCGATGAACCCGAGCATGGCGACGAACCCGAACGGCGCGCCGGTGGCAAGCAATGCGGCGGTCACGCCGATCAGCCCCAGCGGAGCGGTCAGCAGCACCATCGCCATCCGGCTGAAGCTTTGCATCTGGATAATCAGCAATGTCAGCATTACCAGCACCATCAGCGGCATCACCGCGTTCACCGAGGCCTGACCCTTGCCGGCTTCCTCCACCGCGCCAGCGGTTTCGATGGCATAGCCGGGCGGCAGCGCGGCCTTTAGTGCGTCGAGATGCGGCAGTATCTCGGCGGTCACGTCCGGCGCTTGTGCGCCGTCGCCGATGTCGCCGCGCACCGTCAGCGCCGGCAGACGGTTCCGACGCTCAATGAACGCTTCCTCCATCGCCGGTTGCACCGTCGCGATCTGCGACAGCGGGACAGTCTGCCCGTTCGCGCCGCGGATGGACACCTGCCCGAGGTCGGCAAGGTCGCGGCGTTCGGCCGCGGTGGCGCGCAGCACGATCGGGATCAGGTCCAGATTCTCACGATACTGGCTGATCATCGCGCCCTGCAGCACCGTCTGCAGCGTCGTGGCGACATCCTGGCTGGACAGGCCCAGCAGGCGGGCCTTGTCCTGGTCGATGGTGATGGCAACCGACTTGCCCAGGTTGCCCCAGTTGTCACTGACATTGCGGATGTGCGGGTCGGCGCGCAACGCCTCCCCTACCCCCACGGCGATGCGGCGCAGCTCCGCCGGATCAGGGCCGGTGATGCGGAACTGCACCGGGTAGCCGACGGGCGGCCCCAGCTCCAGGCGGGAGGCCCGCATACGGATGTCGGGAAATTCGCCCTGGTCGATGCCGGCGGTCAGGCGCGCCAGCAGTGCCTCCCGCGCCGGTACGTTGTCCGTGTTGATCACGAACTGCGCGAAGTTCGGCGTCTGCAGCACCGGGGAAAACGCCAGGAAGAAGCGCGGCGTGCCGGCGCCGGTGTAGGCAACCCAGGACCTGATCCCCTTCTGCTGTTGCAGGATCGCCTCCACCCGCTTCACTGCCCGGGCGCTGGCTGCGAAGGACCCGCCTTCGGGAAGGCGCAGATCGATCATGACCTCCAACCGGTCGGATGACGGGAAGAACTGCCGGGGGATCATGGTGAAACCGGCGACCGATATCAGGAACATCAGCACGGTCGCGGCGATCACCCACCAGCGGGCGCCGATCACCCAGGCCACGGCACGCCGCATGCCGCGGTAGAAGCGGGTATCATAGACCGCGTGCTCGGGGTCGTGGTGGGCGGCGTGGCTGGTGCCGACCGGCAGCAGCAGCGACCCGAGGTAAGGCACGAACAGCACCGCCACGATCCAGGACAGGATCAGCGACATCCCGACGACCCGGAAGATGTCGCGCGTGTATTCGCCGGTGGAGGACTGCGCCAGCCCGACCGGCAGGTATCCGGCCGCCGTCACCAGCGTGCCGGTCAGCATTGGAAACGCCGTCGAGGTGTAGGCAAAGCTGCCGGCGCGGAACTTGTCCCACC
>DAICYU010000335.1 GCA_027311485.1 Acetobacteraceae bacterium | reverse complement strand
ACGGCCAGTTCCATCCGCCCACGCACGCCGACCAGCTTCGGCAGGCGGTCAAGCGCGTCGGCCATGCCCAGCGATCCGGCCAACGCCGCGGCGACCAGGGCGTTGTCGGCCTGGAAGCGGCCCGGCAGGTTGAGCATCACCATTTGGTCGCGCCCGCCGACGCGGATAATCAGATCTTGCCCGTCCGGCCGTGGCGTTGCCGATACCAGACGGATGGAATCGCCCCGTTCGCCCACGGTGCGCAGATCCAGGTGGCGGCGCTGGGCGATGTCGCCCAGCGCCTGCAGTGTGGCGGGGTCCATGTCGGAATGGGCAATGGCCGGCGCGCCTGCCGGCAGCAACGTGTCGAACAGGCGCAGCTTTGCCGTCCGGTACGCCTCCATCGTGCCGTGGTAGTCCAGGTGGTCGCGGGTCAGATTGGTGAATGCCGCCGCGGACAGCCGCACACCATCCAGCCGGAACTGATCCAGCCCGTGCGAGGACGCCTCCATTGCCGCGCGGGTGACGCCCAGCCGAGCCAGGCCGGCGAGGGTTTCTGCGAGGCTGACCGGATCGGGGGTGGTCAGGCCGGGGCCGGGATCGAAGCCGGGCGCAATGACGCCTAGCGTGCCCAGGCTTGCGGCCTTGCTGCCCGTGCTGGCCCAAAGCTGGCGGGTAAATTCCACCGTGCTTGTCTTGCCGTTGGTGCCGGTCACGGCGACCACGGTATCGGGCTGCGGGCCCGCCAGAACGGCGGCGATCTGGGCCAGACTGCGGCGCGGTTCGGGGTCGAAGATCACCGGGCGCGGCGGCACGCCAGGGGGCCATACGGTGCCAGGGGGCGCCAGCACCGCAACGGCCCCGCGCTCTACCGCGTCGGCAATGAAGGCGCGGCCGTCGGCGCGGCTGCCGGGCAGCGCGGCGAACAGGTCACCGGGCACCACCTGCCGGCTGTCCGCCGTGACGCCGGCGATATCCAGATGGGCCACGACATCCCATGCTGGGGACCGTCTGGCACCCGGGATTTGGCCCAAGGTGCGCATCATGTCAGCGACCAGCACTGCGGGAGGCCGTCGAGACGGCCAGAACGGGGGCGCCGGGGCGTGTTGCCCTGGTTTCGTGGCGCATTTCCTGGATCGGACGGCTGACCGCCGGCGGCAGGATGGTTGCCGGCACGGTCAGGTTCGGCCGGTGGGGATTGCTCGTGGCCTTGACGTCGTAGGCAGGGCCACGCGCCGGCGCCCCTGGCGGACGGCCGGGCTGAAGCGGGATCGACAGCGCCTGGTTGATTTCCGCCATATCGCGAATGTCGGGCAGCAGGCCCAGCATCGGGCCGATGCGGGCGATCACCTTGCCCGCGGCCGGGGCGACGACCCAACCGGCCGTGGAGTAGCCGTAGGTGCTTTTGTTGCCGTGCGGCTCGTCCAGCATCATGTAGACCGCGAACCGGGGTGCGTTCATCGGGAACACGCTCATGAACGCCGAGACGTTCGTGTGCTTCTTGTAGCCGCCATGCGCCGCCACCTTTTCGGCGGTGCCGGTCTTGCCGCCCGGATAGTAGCCGGCCACCTCGGCGGCTTTGCCGAACCCGTCGGTGACCACCAGCCGCATTAGTCTGCGCATGATATCGGAGGTCGATTTCTGCATCACCCGCACGCCGTCCACCGGATCACCCGGGTCCTTGGCCAGAATGGTCGGCCGGAGCAGAATCCCGCCGTTGGCGACCGCCGCGGTGCCGCGCACCACATGCAACGGCGTGACCGAGATGCCATGGCCGAAGCCAACGGTCATCGTCACGACTTCCTTCCAGTTCGCGGCCGGCTGCACGATCGGACGGGCCGACTCGGGCAATTCAATCCCGGTGCGGCCAAACATGCCCATGCTTTTCAGCCATGCGCGCTGACGCTCCCCGCCGACGGTCAGGGCGATATGGGCCGCGCCGAGGTTTGACGAGTAGGCGAGAACCTCGGGCAGGTACAGCCAGCGATGCTTGCCCTGGAAATCGGTGATCGTGAACCGTCCGACGTGAATGGGACGGGACGCATCGAATTCGTCCCAGATGTGAACCAGGCCGCTGTCCAGCGCCATGGATGCGGTCTGCAGCTTGAACGTGCTGCCGGGTTCGTAAGTCCCCTCGACGGCGCGGTTGAACCGATCCTCCGCCGGCGCCGTCCTGACGTTGTTGGCGTCGTAGTCCGGCAGGCTGACCATTGCCAGGACTTCGCCGGTGTTAACGTCCATGACGATGCCGCAGCCGCCGATGGCCTGGAAGGTCTGCATCGCCGTCTCGAGTTCTTCCCGGACAGCCGCCTGCACCTGTAGGTCGATCGAGAGACGCAACGGCTCGGAATTGGTGCGCAGGCGTTCATCGAAGTATTTCTCGACGCCGGCGAAGCCCCGTTCATCGACATCGACACCGCCCAGCACCTGTGCCGCGGTACGGCCCAGCGGATATTCGCGATGCTGCGTCGGCTGAAAGTCAACGCCGGGAATACCCAGGTCGTTGATCGCCAACTGCTCCCGCGGCGTGATTTCGCGTGCGAGATAGACGAATTTCTTGTCGCGCTTCAGACGATCGATCGTTTCGTTAATGTCAAGCCGCGGCAGGATGCGCTTCAACTGCGCGGCCACTTCCTCGGGGTTGGCGATCTGGCGCGGATCGGCATACAGCGCGACCGTGCTCAGGGAGATCGCCATCGGCTGTCCGTTGCGATCCGTGATCGTCGCGCGCTGACCCGGCAATGCCACGTCCACCGGATCATGCGGCTGCTCGGCGACGATGTCGGCCACGGGCCGCTCCACCCGGTGCGGCGCCAGCGGCGCGACGATGGTCGCCATGGCCAGCTTGGCGAGGACGGCACCGAACAGGACCACGAAGCCGCCAGCGGCGATCACCAGGCGAGAGCGGGTCTTCTCCAGCGCGGCGCGCTTTTCCAGGTCCGGCGCCGTGATGCGGACATGCTCCATGCGCAGCACGCCATCGGCGCGCGTGGCGCCACGGCGGTGCGCCGGCTTGCCGGCACGCCCGCTGTTCGGCGACTGCGAACCATGCGACGGATCGGGCGGCGAAGGATCGTCTGGATCGCGCATGAAATCCGCTCAGTTCGCGTTGTACGACGCATTGACCGGCATTGGCCGTGGCGCTGCCGGGGCGGCGTGCGCCATGCCCAGCAACGACCCGGCAAAGGGAGAGGCCGCGGGCACTGTCGCCGAGGCCACGGACGTCGGGCGCGGCCTTGCGGGCGCGGCCGGCATGTAAGGCGTGCTGGCGGCGAACCGCGGCGCGGCCTGCAGGGGCGGACGCGATGCCGATGCGGCCCGGGTTTCCGTGGGCCTGGTTTCCGACGGCCGGGTCTGCGTGGGCCGGAATTCAGGCACATGGGACTCGGCCATCCGCGCCGGACGGGATTCCGCACGATTGCCGCTGGACGATGGCGCACGGAATGGCTGTGTTTCGGCGACCGAGACGTGCGGCGCTGACTTCCTTTCGGCCTGACGATCCATCGGCCGCACGGCGGCGACGACCGCCGATGGCGCTACCGGCGGTTGCGTCATGGCTGGACGGGGAGGCCTGGGCGGCGCCTGGATGGCGGGCTCCGCCAGCGCAGCTTCAATCGGGGCGTGCTGTACCGGCTCCGCGGTCGCCACGACCGGCACGACCTCATGCGCTGCGGGCGCGGCCTCCGGTGCCTCAGCCACCGGCACCGATTCCTGATCGTTGCTGGCCGGTGCCGGCGCCTCGGGCCCCGGCAGCCGGCTGTCCAGGTCGGCCAGGCTGGTGAACTGCTTGGGGTCGATCGGCTTCAACGACAGATACATATCCGACAGCTGGCGTAACCGCTCCGGGTTGATCAGCATGGTCCATTCGGTTGCCAGCAGACGCGTCTGTTCACGCAGAGCGGCGGTGTCGCGTACCGTGTGCTCGATCGTCCGGTCGAGAACCTGGGCTTCGTGCTTGGACTGGTAGAGATAAAGCCCCGCGCCGCAGAACATGAGGAACGAGACGACAGTGACCGGACGGATCATGGATGAAGGCCCCTTCTCTGGGCTTCGGTCGCGGATAGAGGCAGACGTTCCAGCGCGCGCAGGCGGGCGCTGCGCGAGCGCGGATTGGTTTCACATTCCGACTCGGACGGCCGCAGGGCGCGGCCAAATAATAACCGAAAACCCGGCGCTTGACGCACGCTAAGTCCACCCGGATCATGCCGTGACGGCGCCGGGATGCGGCCGGATGCTTCGGTCATGAAGCGCTTGACGATGCGATCTTCCAGACTGTGGAAGGCGACAACCACCAGCCTTCCCCCAGGGGACAGCAGATCGGCGGCTTGTTGCAGGGCACGCTCGATCTCTCCGAGTTCATCGTTCACCTTGATCCGCAATGCCTGAAAGCTGCGCGTGGCAGGATCGATGCCGGATCGGTCCGGCGGCAGCACGGCGCGAATGATCTCGGCCAGTCGACGGGTGGTTTCGATCGGTGCTTCCCGCCGCGCGGCAATGATGGCACGGGCGATCCGGCGGGACGCACGTTCTTCACCCAGATCGAACAGCAGGTCGGCCAGCGCCCGTTCGTCCAGGGTATTCACCAGGTCGGCGGCAGTCGGCCCATGTTTTCCCATGCGCATGTCCAACGGGCCGTCGAAGCGGAACGAAAACCCACGTTCCGGATTATCGAGCTGGAAGGACGACACGCCCAGATCCAGGACGACGCCATCCAGCGCGGCAACCCCGGACTCGTTCAGCAGGGACACCATATCCCCGAACTGGCCATGCAGGAGATGCAGGCGCCCCGGAAACCGGGCGACGAGCGCCGCGCCGCGTTCGATGGCGTCGGGGTCGCGGTCGATCGCCCACAGGGTGCAGTCCGCATGGTCCAGGATGCCACGGGCGTAGCCGCCGCCACCGAACGTGCCGTCCAGGTAGATCCCGCCGTCACGCGGCGCCAGCGCGGCCAGCACCTGTTCGAGCATGACGGGGACATGACCGGTCATGGCGAAACCGCCGGGATCGAGAACTGCCGCTCCCGCGCACGTTCGCGCGCCTCGGCCAGCCGGCGGCGGCCGGCCTCCGGCTCCCAGATCTGAAACGTGTTGCGGGCGCCAATGAACGTGACGTTGTCCTTCAGGCTAGCGTGCGTGACGAGATCAGCGGGGAGCAGGATGCGGCCTTCCTTGTCGGTTTCCAACGAACACGC
>DAICYU010000334.1:350-5182 GCA_027311485.1 Acetobacteraceae bacterium | reverse complement strand
ATCGGGCCGATGGTCGATGGCGGCATCGTCCTGTCCGGCCATACCGATGTCGTGCCGGTGACCGGCCAGGCGTGGACCGGCGATCCGTTTCGCCTGCGCCGGCAGGAGGGGCGGCTCGTGGGCCGTGGCGCCTGCGACATGAAGGGCTTTGTCGCCGCCTGTCTGGCCGCAGTGCCCGATTTCGGCGCCATGAACCTGTCCCGCCCGCTGCATCTGTTCATCAGCTACGATGAGGAAGTTGGCTGCCATGGTGCGCAGCGGCTGATCGCCGACATGACCGAGTCGGCATTGAAGCCCGACGTGTGCGTCGTCGGTGAACCGTCCGGCATGCAGCCGATCCTGGCGCACAAGGGAAAACTCAACCTGACGGTTACGGTGCGTGGTCGGCCGGGACATTCCAGCGAACCGGCCAAGGGAGTCAATGCGGTGCAGGCCGCGGCCGAGGCAATTGCCCACGTTGCCGCCGAAGCGCGCCGCATCGCCGCCGAGGGGCCGTTTGAGGACGGGTTCGATCCGCCTTACACGACGATGCATGTCGGCACGATGCAGGGCGGCACGATCCTGAACATCATTCCCGAACATGCCAGTTTCACCATGGAGTGGCGCTGCATTCCCGCCGACTCGCCGTACCAGCACCTCGACCGTCTGCGCGACTGGATCACGCGCACGATCGAGCCGGCGATGAAGGCGGTTGATCCCGCCTGCGGTTTCGGCTTCGACACCACGCTGGAGATGCCGGGCATGGCTTTGCCGGACGATCATCCTTTGACACTGGCGGTGAAGCAGGTTTCAGGGTTCAACAGCACGGGCAAGGTCAGCTACGGGACCGAGGGCGGCTTTTACGAGCACGCCGGCATCCCGACGATCATTTGTGGGCCGGGTCATATTGCCCAGGCGCATCAGCCGGACGAATGGATCGCCGAATCCGAGCTGGATTCCTGCGACCGGTTCATCCGCCGGCTGGCAAACCGGCTTCTTGGCTGAATCCTTCTGGCCATGGTTTCCCTTTTGCCGCCCGCGCCGCTGCCGGAGTTCAAGGTGCGGCTGAATACGCCGGATATCTCGCCCTGGCTGCGCGGGAACACTGGTGTCACCGGATTCACCACGCGCGATTCCGGGCGCCCGGGTCCGCATGTCGCGTTACTCTCGCTGATGCATGGCAATGAGATTGCCGGCGCCATCGTGCTGGACGCCTTGTTGCGGGCGGACGTCATGCCGGCGGTCGGCAAGCTGTCGCTGGGCTTCGGCAACATCACCGCCTTCGAACGCTTCGATCCGCAGCGGCCAACCGCCTCCCGCTTCCTCGACGAGGATATGAACCGTGTCTGGGATGAGGCGATCCTGGATGGTCCCCGGCATTCCATCGAACTCGACCGCGCGCGGGAGATCCGCGCGTTCATCGACACCGTGGATGTGGTGCTCGACCTGCATTCCATGCTGTGGCCGTCTGAGCCGCTGATGCTGAGCGGTGGGCCGGCGAAAGGCAGGGACCTTGCGGTGGCGATCGGCGCGCCGTCGCTGGTGGTGGCCGATTATGGCCATGTCAACGGGCGGCGGCTGATCGATTATGCGCGGTTTTCCAGCCCTGAGACGCCGTTCGCCGCCTGCCTTGTGGAAGCCGGCCAGCACTGGGAACCGACGACGGTGGCGACCATGCGGGCGAGCGTCGCCGGACTGCTGGCCCATCTGGGCCTGGTCCCACCAACGCCGTCCGCCGCGGCTGTTCGCAAGGAACCGGTCCGCGTCGCGACGGTGACGACGGCGGTCACCGCGGTGACCTCCAACTTTGCCTTCGTGCAGACCTATCGGGGTGGCGACATCATTCCGCGGCGGAACACGCTGATTGCCATGGACGGTGAGACCGAGATCCGCACGCCGCACGATAATTGCCTGCTCGTCATGCCCAGCCTGCGGCCGAGCCGCGGGCATACTGCGGTGAGGTTGGCGCGGTTCGATGCCGTCGGCCCGCTACGCTGATCCCGCCGTGCTGACTGTTACGGGCGGACCATCAAAGGGGCCGCGTTGTATGGGTTTCATCCGGACTGCGGCGGGTCGCAACAAGCCGGTCGGGCGTCAGAACAACCCGGCGCCTGCCAGGCCGCCGAATACGCCCAGGGCGCAGGTGACCGTGCCAAGGGCGACCACAAACCACAGATAGCCGCCCTGCAGCCGGTATGGCCGGGGCAGCGCCTTGACCGCCAGTGCGATCAGAAAGCCCAGCACCAGTGGCAGCATGAACGCGTTCATGACCTGCACCGCCACATTCAACGACACCAGGTCAGGCCAGATGCCGACGACGACAGCCCCGACGATGACGCACAGGGCGTAAACGCCGTAGAACCAGTGCGCCTCCAGCGGGTGCATTTCCAGCGACCGGCGATAGCCGGTGACCTCGCCCAGGCCCCAGGCGAAGGCCAGTGATACCACGATGGAGGCGACCATGCCGGCACCCAGGACGCCCAGGCCGAAGACCAGGTTGCCGATCTCGGTGCCCAGGAACGGCGTCAGCGCCTGCGCCATATCGCCCACCGTCGCCAGCGTTGCATCGGGGGAGCGGCGGCCGATCGTGGCGGCACACGCAATCAGTACCGCGGCCATGATCAACTGCGTGATCACCGCGCCCAGGGCGGTATCCCATCGCGCGGCCGAGAGATGTTCGGGCCGCAGGCGCTTATCCGCCACCGCCGATTGCTGGTAGAACACCATCCACGGCATCACCACGGCACCGATATTGGCGGCGGAGAGGTACAGGTAATCCCGGTTGCGGAACGGGATATCCACCAGCCCCCTCAGCATCGCCGACCCGTCCGGGTGCGCCGCCCAGGCGACGAAGAAGAACGCCAGTTCGAACAGCCCGACGGCGATCGCCACCCGCTCCACCCGCCGGTAGGACCCGGTAATAACGATCACCAACAGCGCCACGGCGGCCACCGCCAACGATGCCGCGCGCGGCACGCCGTAGAGTTCGCCAACGCCGGCGACGCCGGAAAACTCGGTCAACAGCGCGCCAATCGTGGCAACGCCGAGCCCGGCTGCCGAAACCCAGGCCCAGAACGGGCCGAACGTATCGCGGATCAGTTCGCCGTGTCCGCGGCCGGTAAAGACGGCCAGCCGCACCGTGAGTTCCTGAACCACATACAGAATCGGCACCAGCACAAGCTGCAGCAGCAGCAGGCGATAGCCCCATTGCACACCGCTTTGCCCGGCGGTGATGACGCTGCCGACGTCGGTGTCCGCCAGCATGACCACCAGGCCGGGGCCGAATACGGCCAGGAACCGTCGCAGGCGAAGGCGTGTCCGCGAAGCATTTGCGCTCAAGGTTGCGTCCGTCATTTGCGAATGGTTCTCAATACCGTCAGTGGTGCGTAACCGTGCCCCGGCTTCGTGTCAATTGCGTTGCCTTCAGGGCGCATTTGGCTGACAACGCCACGCCGTATTCAAGCAGCGACAGCGATGCCCGATCTGTATCTTCATAATAGCCTGACCCGTCGTAAGGAGCGGTTTGCGCCGGCCGATCCGGCAAACGTGCGCATGTATGTTTGCGGCCCGACGGTCTATGACCTCGCGCATCTTGGCAACGCCCGTCCCGTGGTTGTGTACGACGTGCTGGCCCGTCTGCTGCGGCGCCTGTATCCGCACGTCACCTACGTTCGTAACATCACCGACGTTGACGACAAGATCAATGCGCGCGCGCGGGAAACCGGCCAGCCGATCAGCGCCATCACCACCCGCACCACCGAGGATTTCCACAAGGACATGGAAGCCCTCGGCGCCCTGCCGCCGGATCAGGAGCCGCGGGCGACGGCGCACATTGCCGAGATGATCATGATCATCCAGCGCCTGATCGAATCCGGCCACGCCTATGCCGCCGACGGCCATGTGCTGTTCGCGGTCGCCACCGACCCGGGCTATGGCAAGCTGTCCGGCCGCAGTCCCGAGGAATTGCTGGCCGGTGCCCGCATCGACCCGGCGCCGTACAAGCGCGATGCGGGCGATTTCGTGCTGTGGAAGCCATCATCCGACGACCTGCCGGGCTGGGACAGTCCCTGGGGCCGTGGCCGGCCGGGCTGGCACATCGAGTGCAGCGCCATGTCCTGGCGCTATCTGGGCGAAACGTTCGACATTCATGGCGGCGGCAGCGATCTGATCTTCCCGCACCATGAGAATGAGATGGCGCAGAGCCTGTGCGCCTTCCCGGGCAGCGCCTTTGCCCGCTTCTGGCTGCACAACGGCATGCTGCAGGTGAACGGGGAGAAGATGTCGAAAAGCCTCGGCAACTTCTTCACCGTGCGCGACGTGCTGGCCAAGGCGCCCGGGGAGGCGATTCGCCTGCTGCTGCTGCGGACCCATTACCGTTCGGCGCTGGACTTCACCGATCACGGCTTGGCGGAGGCGAAGAAGGAACTCGATCGCTTCTACCGCGCCCTGGCGCAGCACCCCGGTTCGGCCGCGGCAGACCCACCGGTCGCGGTGCTGGATGCGCTGTGTGACGACCTGAACACGCCGCTGGCACTCGCCGGCATGCACAGCCTGGCCGATGCCGCGCTGGCGGGCGATCCCGCCGCCGCATCCAGCCTGCGCGGGGCCGGCACGCTGCTGGGCCTGTTGTGGCAGGATCCGGACACTTGGTTCCGCGGCGGCGCCGACGATGCGGCGGCGATCGAGGCTGCCATCGCCGACCGCCTGGCGGCCCGCAAGGCGAAGGATTTCGCCCGCGCCGACGCGATCCGCGCCTAACTGACGGCGCTGGGCGTGGTGATCGAGGACGGCGCACAGGGCACGCGCTGGAGCGTCGCCAAGGCGTGAGCTTGGCTGTTGCAGAAACGCGGTCT
>DAICYU010000334.1:0-340 GCA_027311485.1 Acetobacteraceae bacterium | reverse complement strand
GACGGCCCGAAGGGCACCACATGGCGGCGGGCCAATTGATGGCCTTGCAGCCGAGGCAGCAGGATTTGCCCCCACGGGGTCTGCCGTGCTGGGACCTGCACGCCGCCGGCCAGCCTGCCGCGGGGGCACCGGCCAACGGCGGCTGCGTGCCGTCCTGCGCGCCGCAATCATGACCGGACGCGATGGGGGCGCCGACCTGCACCCGATCGGCAACAGCCCGGTGGTGATCCTGGTGCGCCCGCAGCTTGCCGACAATATCGGCGCCTGCGCCCGGGCCATGGCGAACGGCGGCCTGTTCCACATGCGCCTGGTGGCGCCTCGAGACGGCTGGCCGCAGGAG
>DAICYU010000333.1 GCA_027311485.1 Acetobacteraceae bacterium | reverse complement strand
CCGGTGTGGATTTTACCGGTGTGGATTTTGCCAAGGCGGACTTTGCCAGCGCGGTCGTTGCGGCTGCGGTCCGTGCCGAGGCGCCCTTTGCCGGCACGGCTTTGGCCGGCGCGGACTTTGCCGACGCCGCTTTCGCCGACGCGGCTTTCAGCGCAGCGGCCCGCGACGCGCCGCTCGCAGCCGCAGTACCTGTGGCTGCCGACTTCGCCGGCGCGGGAGACTTGGGGGATGGTGCCATCTTGGGCGCCGCAGCCTGCTTCGGCGCGGACACCGCCGGAGCGGCCGAACGGGCCTTGGCCGGCGCTGCGGCCGGTGTCTTTGCAGCAAGGGCAGTCTTTTTTGCGGCCGGCTTTTTTGCGGTGGAAGCGGCTGTCTTTTTCCGATCTGCGGCTGCCTGCGGGGCAGGCGCTTTCGCCTTCGCGGTCGTTCCGCGGGCGGTACTGGTTCTGGCCATCGTGTCGTTCCCGTCTGAGTTTACAATTGGCAACAGTATCGGCGCGATACCGCCCGTGTTTCAAGTACCGACGAAGCTGATCGCCGATGGGCTGCCGACATTGATCCGAACGCCCGTCGGTATCAGGCTGCCGGCTGCCCGATCGACGTGAAAAACGGTGATGTCGTCACTATCCTGGTTGGCGGCGTAGAGATGCCGCCCGTCCAGGCCAAGGGCGAAGAAGCGCGGACGCTTGCCGCCGGTCGGGTAATGGCCGGCCATGCTCAGCAATCCGCTGTCCGCCGCAATGGCGAACTGGGCGATGGTGTCGTGGCCGCGGTTGGAGACGTAGAGGAATCGTCCGTCCGGCGAGACCGCAATCTCGGCCGTGGTATTCGGCTCCGTGCGGCCGCGGGGAAGGGTTGGAATCACCTGCCGTTCCGTCGCCTTTCCATCCTGCCAATTGAATACGCTGACGGTCGAATCGAGTTCATTGTTTACGTACAAAACCGGCAGGAAGGGATGAAAGGCGGCATGTCGCGGTCCGGCGCCAGGAGCTGCCGGCAAAAACGCCTGCTCCGCCGGGGTCAGGCGGCCATTTTCGAACCGAAACAGGAAGGTGCGGTCGAAGCCCTTGTCGGGAACGATCACGAATTGTCCCGCCGGATCGAAGATGGCGGCGTGCGGATGCGACGATGCCTGCTGCTCCCGGTCCGGGCCCGGCGTGCCCGGCAGGATTTCCAGCTGGCTCACCGGCGACAGCGCGCCGTCTTCCGTCAGCGGCATCACCGCGCAGGAGCCGGCGCCGTAATTCGCCACGATCAGGAAATGCCCGGTTGGGTCGAGCGCCGAATCGACAGGATTGCTCCCCTGACAATCCATCTGGTTCAGCAGCGTCAGGTGCCGGCTGGCAGGGTCGATCGCAAAGGCGCTGACCAGGGTGCGGCCGCCGTGCACGCTGTAGAGACGGGTCGCCGCCCGGTTCAGCGTGAACAACGACGGATTGTCCAGCCCGCCGACATGCTGCACGTGGTTCCAGGCGCCACTGACGGGATCGATGCGGAAGACGTTGATCCCGTTGCCGCGTCCGTCGCGGTCGGGCGTGGTGTAACCACCCACATACGCAAACATCCTATTCTCCTCCCGTATCGCTGAACCCGGCCTGATCAAGAATGATGTCAACCATCGCCGGGTTCTCTGTAACATTTCCGACAAAGTGCACCGTCGGCTCTCCACCGCCACGCTCGGCCTGTTCGGCATCCAGCAGGGCCGGCACATCTTCGCGCACATGGCTCGCCAGGTTGGCGAAGTAGCCGATCGCAATCACCGGATAGCCGCGCAGCCGCCGCAGAATATCGGCGACGAACGGCGCCTCTTCCAGGCATGCGGTTTCGACCTGCGCGAAGCGTCGCGTCGCGGCGACCGCTGTGGCATGGTCGTGCAGCGCCAGACGGCGGCCCGGCGCACTGGCGGAGCCGTGGCCGATCAGCACCACGGCGGCGCTGCCAGGGGCGATACCCAGGCTTGCGCAGGCCGCCGCGGCCTGATGCTCGATCATTCCCGATATCGCCGGATGGATGCCGACCGGCGGGCACAGGTGAACCGGCCTGTCGCCGAGTGCGCGCGGAATGGCGACGCGGGTGAAGTAGCCATCCTCCATGAAGAACGGCACCACCCGGATGGCGATGGCAGGCAGGGCCTGCACGGCGTCAGCGACCGAGGGGCTGCCGTTCAGCAGGCCGACCGCGGCGCAATGCCCGGCCCGGCGCAGCGCGTCGGCGTGGCGATGCAGCAGGTCTCCGGCGCCCGGATAGCGGCTCGATCCATGGCCGATCAACAGCAAGGCGGCGTTTTTCGGCAACCAATTTACTCCGCGGCAGGTTGTTATCGGGTCGGGAGGCCTTGCCGGTTTGCCCCGAAGAATGATCTGGCGCACATAAGCCTGAACGGAAGACATGTCAGGCGGCAAGGAGTTGGATATGCCGGAGGAACTGCCCCCGCGGGAGGCAATGGAATTCGATGTCGTGATCGTTGGCGGCGGACCGTCCGGGTTGGCCGCGGCGATCCGGCTGAAGCAGCTTGCACCGGATTGCGCCGTGTGCCTGGTGGAAAAGGGCGGCGAAATCGGCGCCCACACCCTCTCCGGCGCGGTGCTGGAGCCGCGGGCGCTGAATGAGCTGATCCCCGACTGGAAGGAAAAAGGCGCGCCGCTGGAAACGCCGGCAAGCGATGACCGCTTCCTGTACCTGACGGAGACGAAGGCATACCGGCTGCCCACGCCGCCGCAGATGCACAACCACGGCAACTACATCGTCTCCCTCGGCAACGTCGTCCGCTGGCTCGGCCAGCAGGCCGAGGCGCTGGGCGTGGAAATCTATCCGGGCTTCGCGGCGACGGAACTGCTGGAGGAGGACGGCCGTATCGTCGGCATCGCGACCGGCGACATGGGCATCGGCAAGAACGGCGAGGCAACCGGCAACTTCCAGCGCGGCATGGAACTGCGCGCGCGCTATACGCTGTTCGCCGAGGGGTGCCGCGGGTCCCTGTCAAAGCAGTTGATGCATCGCTTCAACCTGCGCGATGGGCGCGATCCGCAGACCTACGCGATCGGCATCAAGGAGCTGTGGGAGGTGCCGGCGGCCAATCACAAGCCGGGGCTGGTCGAACACAGCCTGGGATGGCCGCTGGACCGCAAAACCTATGGCGGGTCGTTCCTGTACCATTTCGGCGCCAACCTGGTCTCCTTCGGGTTCGTCATCGGGCTGGATTACAGCAATCCCTGGCTGTCGCCGTTCGACGAGATGCAGCGGTTCAAGACGCATCCAGAGATGCGCAAGCATTTTGAGGGTGGGCGGCGCATCGCCTATGGCGCGCGGGCGCTGAACGAAGGCGGGCTGCAGTCGATCCCGAAGCTGAGCTTCCCCGGCGGCCTGCTAATCGGCGATGCCGCCGGCTTCCTGAACGTGCCGAAGATCAAGGGCACGCATACCTCGATGAAGTCCGGCATGCTGGCCGCCGAGACGGTGGCGGACGCGCTGGGCTCGGAAGCGTCGCCGGCGGAGCTGACCGACTATGCCGAACGGCTGCAGAGCAGCTGGGTGTGGGAGGAGCTGTCGGCGGTGCGCAACGTGCGGCCGGCGTTCGCCCGGTTCGGCATGTGGGGCGGGCTGGCGTACAGCGCGCTGGATACGTACGTGCTGCGCGGCAAGGCGCCGTGGACGTTGCATCATCCGCACCCGGACAACGAAACGCTGGTGGATGCCGACAAGGCGCCACGGATCGCCTATCCGAAGCCGGACGGGGTGCTGACTTTCGACCGGCTGTCATCGGTGTTCATCAGCAACACCAACCATGAGGAAAACCAGCCGGCGCATCTGCAACTGTATCAGCCGGCGAAGGCGATCGACGTGAACTGGGCCCGCTATCGCAGCCCGGAAACGCGCTACTGCCCGGCCGGTGTGTATGAGATCGTCGGTGCGGAGGAGGGCGCCCCCAAGCTGCAGATCAACGCGCAGAACTGCGTGCACTGCAAGACGTGCGACATCAAGGACCCGACGCAGAACATCAACTGGGTGCCGCCCGAAGGTGGCGGCGGGCCGAGCTACCCGGGCGGGATGTAGGCTGCGGGTGGAATGGATGGCGGTGGGGCTGGACAGCGCCACCGCCGGTGGTTTCGGTGCTGGCTGCGGTTCGATGAATGACTCTTGCCGCTGGCGTCGAGAGGCATCTGCTCTCCACCTGCCCTGGAATTTTTGTTTGCGTTGGTGCCGAAAGGCTCTGGCGTACCGGATTGCACGAGGCGGTTAATACGAAGTTGTCTGAGTGAGCGGATGCCCCAGTCGGATCAGCCGAGGTGATAGCCTTTATCACACTGGGTGCTATAGCTCTCCAAGCACTCGAACAGGGTGCAGCGAGGGCGCGTGTGGATATACGAGAACAAGCCGTTTGTCAGGTTCGCCCGTAAGGCTGGGATCAAGGATGCGGCTTTGCGCGAAGCAATCGAGCGGGCGGAGAAGGGATTGATTGACGCGGATCTGGGCGGCGGAGTTATCAAGCAGCGCATAGCCCGGGCTGGATCGGGAAAGTCAGGCGGCTTCCGCACGATCATCCTGTTCCGAACAGAAACGCGGGCCTTCTTCGTCCACGGCTTTGCCAAGAACGAGCAGGATAATATCCGTGAAGACGAATTGGCCGCTTTTAGGATGTTGGCGGAGGTGATGCTGGCTTACGACGATGAGGCGCTCACAGAAGCGATGGCGAATGGAACGCTGACGGAGGTGACTGGCGATGCATAAGCAGTACCGCAGTCCGGTGATGGCATCGATCCACGAGACGGCTGAGGGACTTCACGCCGCCGGCATCATGGGCAAGCAGACCATGCGCCAATTCGATGCGGCGTGCCTGACCCCGGTACGGCCGCTGCAGCCGGATGAAATCCGCGCTCTAAGGGAACGGGAGGGCGCGAGTCAGGCCGTGTTCGCGCGCTACCTCAACGTCACGACCAGTCTCGTTAGCCAATGGGAACGGGGCGAGAAGCATCCTCAAGGCGCTTCCCTCAAGCTTCTCTCTCTCGTCGCTCGGCATGGGCTGGGCATGGTCGCCTGACAGACACCGTGATCGCATCCGTTGTCCCTACTGGTCATCAGCAACCAGTAGCCTTCTGAACGGCCACGGTCGACGAACCGAAAACGCTACATGATTTCGGGCAGATTCAGCTTCGTTCTTAACGACGACAAGACTGCCAGCGAA
>DAICYU010000332.1 GCA_027311485.1 Acetobacteraceae bacterium | reverse complement strand
GCTGGTTCTGCTAGAAACGCTGAGCCCGGACGAACGCGCGGTGTTCGTCCTGCGCGAGGTGTTCGGCTTCGACTACGCCGAAAATCCCGAAGCCTGGCATCGGTCGCTGTCATTGCTGATGCATGAAGTTGGGCCGCGCATCAAGCATCTGACGCCGGCATAGCGCATCCGACGGGCGTATAGACGCGCCGCCTGGCATGGGTAGTCGGGCGGCGCGTTTTTGCATGGTCAGCCGTTCAGCAAGATCCTGACATGCGCCTCGATCGTATCGGCTGATACCGGTTTGTGCAGCAGCGCGAACGGACCCGAACCGGCGGCGTCCGCCAAAGCGCGCTGGCCGGCATCGCCGGTATGGCCGGTCAGCAGCAATGCCGGCAGGTTCGGCAGGCGATGGCGGGCTTCGCGAATCAGCGCCAGGCCATCCATATCGCCGGGCATGGCAAGGTCGGTCACCAGGATGTCCACAGCCTGCCCCTGCGCAATCAGGGCCAGTGCGGACGCGCCGTCCTCGGCCTGGGCCACCCGGTGGCCATGGTCCTTCAGCGCGGCGGCGATGATGGTGCGCACCATCGGTTCGTCATCGACGACCAGCACGGCCCGCGACGGATTGATATCCGGTTTCGCCGCGCTGACGGCGGGCGCCCCGGGCTTGGTGCCGCCGGCCGCGACAGGCAGCCAGAGACAGGCGATCGTACCATGACCGGGGGTGCTTTCGATCACCAGCGTGCCGCCCGACTGTTCGGCAAAGCCACGGGCCATGGCCAGACCCAGACCGGTCCCGGCCCCGCGGGCCTTGGTGGTGAAAAACGGCTCACTGACCCGGCTGAGGATGTCGGGCGTCATGCCGACGCCGTCATCGATCAGGCCGATCCGGACGTACTGCCCGGGCGGAAGATGGGCGGGCGGAACAGCGGGTGCATCAGCGATCAGGCGGACGGTACCAACCGCATTTGGCATGGCGTCGCGCGCATTGTTGGCCAGGTTCACCAGCACCGTCTCCAGCTGTGCCTTGTCGGCGAGCACGAGCGGGACGTCGGCCGCGACCTCGACATTGACCGTTACCGAGGGGCCGAGCGTGTGGCGGAGCATCTGGGCAAGTCCGTCGAGCAACGGCTCCGGAGCCACCGGTCCGGCCGATAATTCCCCGCGGCGGGCAAAGGCCAGCAAGCGGCCGGTGACCGCCGCGCCGCGTTCGGCGGCTTCGCCGACGATCCTGAGATAGGTCGCCACGCGGTCGGGGTTGTTTGGCAGCCGCCGCAGCGCCAATGCGACGCCGCCCTGTACTGCTTGGAGGACGTTGTTGAAATCGTGCGCGACCCCACCGGCGAGCCGGCCGAGCGCTTCCATTTTCGCAGCCTGTGCGAGACGCGCCTGCGTGGCTTCCAGTTCGCGGGTTCGCGCCTCAACCAACTGTTCCAACTCGGCCGCGTTGCGCGCGGCCAGTTCCCGGGCGGCGACAATCTCGGTGATTTCGGTGCAGGCACCGCACCAGCGCAGGATCTTGCCGTTGGTGTCGCGTTGCGGAACGCCGCGGCACAGGTACCAGGCATAGCTGCCATTGGTGGATCGGAAGCGGAACTCGGCATGGTAGGGATGGCCGGTCCGCACCGCCTCGGTCCAGGCGGCAGCGACGCGGGCGCGATCATCGGGATGCACGAAGCCGACCCAGCCGTCGCCCAGCAGTTGCTCCGCCGACATTCCGGTGAAGTCCTGCAAACGCGAATTGGTATAGGTATTCCGTCCCTCGGCGTCGGTGACGAAGACGAAGCCGGGATAGCTTTCGGCGAGGGTGCGCCAGCGTGCCTCACTTTCCCGCAGCGCGGCCTCGGCGGCGTAGCGCGGGCGCAGGTCGCGGAATATCCCCGATACGCCGATGATGGTGCCGTCCGGCGCCTGCATGCGCGCGGCGGTCACAGAAACCGGGATTTCCACCCCAGACTTGGTGCAACGGACCGTTTCGTGATCATGGACAACCCGTCCCTGCATCGCCCATCGGAACACGCCGGTCGGTTCCCCATCGGGCACCCAGTCGGGCAGCATGAGATTGACCGGCGCGCCCAGGGCTTCGGCTTCGGTCCAGCCGAACAGTGTCTCGGCGCCCCGATTCCAGCTCTGGATACGTCCGTCATCGGCGGCGAAGCTGATGACCGCATCGGGGGTGGATGTCACGACAGCCGCAAGGCGGGCCTTCATCGCCTCGGTCTCACGCAGTTCGGTCACGTCCCGGCTGATGCCGGCGACGCCGATGATCGCGCCGGTCTCGGGATCGCGCAGCGGCGCCTTGCTTGAGATATACTGACGCGTTTCGCCGTCCGCAGTGGTCAGTGCTTCTTCGAAGGTGGCAGGCTGTCCGGTTTTCATAACGATACGATCGTTCTCGGCGTTTCGCGCGGCCAGTGCTGGATCGCGGCGGAAATCCGCGGCGGCAATGCCCAGAGCAGCGCCAGCGCGGCCGATCGCGGCGATTGTCGCCGGATTCATATATAGGAAACGTCCCTGAATGTCTTTGCTGTAGATAAGGTCGGGCGACGCATCGCTGATCGCCCGCAGCCAAACCTCACTCTCGGCAAGCGCGGCTTCGGCTCGTCGATGGCCGGTCATGTCCGTAAACATTTCCAGCAGCGTAACCTCACCTACGTCGGAACGGCGCAGACTTTTATGCGCTCTGACAATGATATTCCGGCCATCACGGGTGCGGTGGTGCAGGTCGCCGATCCATTCGCCGGCTTTCTGCAGCGCAGCCTCGATCTGCGACAGCGGAACCGGAAACACGGTGCGAAGCAGGTCGTGGGAAACCCGACCGATCGCCTCGGAAGCGGTCCAGCCATACAGACGCTCGCAACCGGCCGACCAGTGGCGTATCGTGTCATCGCGATCCCGGGTCATGAACGCGCCCATGTCCACAGTCGCCAGCAGATCGCGCAACCGGTTCTCGGCGGTGCGGGATTCGGTCAGGTCGAGAACGAAAATCGCCACGGCGCCGGCCGGCGTATTCAACGCTATGACGTTGATCAGGACAGGGACCTGGGTGCCATCGGGACGCCTGAGCACCGTGTCCCGAGGGCCGCCGCGATCGTTCCCACAGGCTGTGGTCCTGTCCGCGCCCGATCCGGGGGCGCTGTCGGGCGGCGCCATGTCGGTCCAACGCAGATGGCCGGCGTCCAGACCGGCGCGCGACGCGCCCAGGATCGACAGCAGAATATCGTTGGCCTGGACGATCCGGCCGTCGCTCGTGCCGCGGCCCAGCCCGACCGGACTGGCCTGAAATATGGCCTGAAGCTGTGCCTCACGTTCGGCCAGGGCCGCGGCGATCGCCCGCTCGGTTTGCACGCGACGACGCAAGGCTGCCTCGGCGACGGCGAAACCGATGCGCAGCGCCTCCAGTTCCATGACCCGTGTCGGCGGCAGAGCAGCGGCGGTCGGCACCGACCCGGAGGCGCCCATGGCGGCGACGGCGTTGGCGTGCGCAGCCAGACGGCGGAGCGGCTGCAGGATGGGGCGCGCGGCCAGCAGCGCGAGCACCGCGCCCAGCAGCAGGGCGGCCAGGCCACCGACGCCGAAGATCAGACTGACGGACCGCCACGCGGCGTCGAAATCCCGCGCGTCCTGCGCCACGGTCACGATCCAGCCGGGCGCCTCCTGCAGCTTATGGTATGCCGCCACACGGTCTACACCGGTCCGATCCACTGCCCGGAACGTGCCCTGTTCCCGCCCCAGCAGCGTGTGCAGGTCGCCCAGGGATGTTGGCCGGCCGACGATTTTGTCATGCAGCGCGTCCGATCGGGCGACGATCGTGCCGTTGGCGTCGATAACCGAAGCAAACGTATCCCTGGGGATGCCGGCGGCGTGCAGCAGATCATGGAACCGGTCCGCGCGTAATGCGGCGAGTACTACGGCTGTCACACGACCATCCTTCGCACGGACCGGTGCGGCGACGGAGATGCTGAAGCGCCCGGTCAGGGAATTGGTGACAAGATCCCCGACATCGGCCTGGCCGGTCGTGGCGACGCGGCGGATCAGCGCGGTGGACTGGATGGGCAGCAGCGGCTCCCCAAGGGCGCGGAGGGAACTCCAGACCCGCGTTGCGTCCGGCCGGGCGATGCCCACGGCGACACCCAGTTCCGCGGCGAGCCTGCGCCCCTGAAGGTCGAGCGCCTGAAGATTAAGGGCGGGACGGCCGGGGGGCTGGAGAGCGGTTGTCGCAGTGTCGGCGTCGAAGGCGGGGGACGTGGCGAAAGCCAGCATCGCACCGATGTCGCCGGCCAGCAGACGATCGAGCGCGAGCGCGACGTCTCGCGCGGTGTCGCGCAGGCGGCCTTCGGCCGCCGCACGCTCATCGGAGATTGCATACCATGCCGCGGTGATACCGACACCCAGCGTCGGCAGCAGGATCGCAAGCATGAGCCCGAGAAGCAGGGTTGGCAGGCGAAGATGCGTCCGGTGGCGACGATTGCCATCCGAACGGAACGGGCCGGGTAGGTCGGACGCATCGGGCGGGGCGGACGGATTGGACCCGGTGGACGGATTGGACCCGGTGGACGGATCGGACCCGGCGGACGGACCGGACTCGATGGACGGACCGGGTTGGGCGGACACAGCTACAGGTGGCACGCTCATGCCAACGGCCACGGTGCTGTTGTACAGACCGGTTCCAACACGCACCCGTCTCCTTCTGCGAAACGTCGGTGGCACATTCTATGCGGTCCGCTTCCCGCCAAAGGGGAAGCAGAGGAGATACTGGCTTTTGTAGTGTTAATAGTACGCGCTGGTACCCGGAAGCATTTTCGTGTTGCTCCAGCATTACGCATGACACGAGTCATGGAAGAATTATGTCTATCAAGCAATTTAACTGGCCTTGCGCATCGTTAACCATCGCCGAACAGGAAACATGTTTTATGTGTACAACATTCCTTGGAAATGACGGTTCGATCATTCCAATTCATACCACTTTCTTTCTTATTGCAACATATCGTCAGGACGGCCTGCGGCTGACTGTCCCGCTCGGCATTGTCCGACGGGGCATGTTGCGCGACAGTCAGCCGCAAACATCAGCGAAGCAGCGCCCTTTCCATGACCAGACTTCTGCATCGAACCGGTGCCATTCCACCCGTCGCGATCCGGGGTGACGGCATCTATCTGGAAACAGCGGACGGACGGCGGATCATCGACGGATCCGGCGGCGCGG
>DAICYU010000331.1 GCA_027311485.1 Acetobacteraceae bacterium | reverse complement strand
CGAACACCGCCATGGCACCGTTGTACATGAAGCCGAGCCCGTCGGTTATGACACCGGACGGCTGCCCGAGCGTATGCGTCATGCTGACGGCATTGCCGGCCGCGTCAGCAATCGAAAGCTGCGTGGTGTGCTTGCTTTCGGCCCCGCCGGCGTTGAAGCGCGGTACGACTGTCCGCTCCCGGCGCCGGATCCGCTCTGCCATTGCGCGTGCGTAATCCTTGGATGTCAGACGTTCGACCGGCACATCGACGAACCTTGGATCGCCGACATGGAGGTCCTTGTCCACTGTGGCGATCTTCATCGCTTCCGAAACAACGCGGATATACTCCGGCGTGTTATGCCCGATTGCGGCGAGGTCAAAGTTCTCCAGGATGTTGAGCATCTCCAGCAGCATGATCCCGCCGCCGGGCGGGTTGTTGGTTGCGATGCGCAGGCCGTGATAGGTACCCCAGAGCGGGGTCGTTTCTTCCGGCACACAGGTCGCGAGGTCGTCTTCCCCAATCAGGCCGCCATTCGCCCGCATGTCCTCGACGATGCGCCGGGCAATCGCGCCGGCGTAGAAATCAGTGGCGCCGTGTTCGGCAATGCGACGGTACGTCCTCGCCATATCCGGGTTGCGTAACGTCTCCCCAACGCGCAGCGGTTGGCCATCTGGCGCCGTATAAATCTTCCGCGCCGCCGGGAATTTGGTGACGATTCCGATATTGCCATCGCGACCGGCGACGGGCGGGCGGTGCCAGAACTCGACCACATGAGGCCGAATGAGGCATCCCTCCTCGGCATAAGCGATTGCCGGCCGCAACGCGTCCGCCAGCGAGATCGTACCATAGCGTCGAAGGGCGTGATCCAGGGCCGCCAGGGTTCGGGGGGTGGTGATCGACTGGTAGCCGATCTCGTTCTCCCGCCCGCGAAGAATAAAGCCCCAGCCGTCCTCGGCTTCCCGCACGATGCGGTCCGCCCACATATCGGCCCGCGTTGCGGCGGGTGAGCGGCCGTGGAAGTCGAGCGTGACATGCACCGCCTGGGAGGGAAGATACAGGTGCATGCAGCCCATGCCGGCGATCCCGCACATTTGCGGGTCCACAACGGTCTGCACCAGCGCAGCCGTCACGGCGGCATCGACAACATTCCCGCCCGCGCGCAGCACGTCGGCGCCAGCTTCAGCCGCTTCGGGCTGCGGCGCTGAAATCATCCCGGATGTCTTCCGCGATGTCATCTCCTGGGGCATGCGCTTCCTCCCTGACATTGGCTTCATCGCGCCGTTGGGCGCCCGTCCAGCTTTCGACAGCGGATATCCGCGCAAGGGATCGGTCAAGGGGCGAGGCGAAGGCCACAGCTTGCGAACCGTGGCCTCCCATCGCGCGACCATGCCTGGCCGCCGCTATCAGCAACGCGCGCCCCTTGAGCATCTGGACACGAACCCGCCACAGCCGCCAAACTCTCAAAAAACGGAGGAGCTTTGCCGATGATGATTATCGATTCGCAGGTCCATGCCTATGAGGCGAACACGGCGAAGCGGCCCTGGCATAATGTGCCGAACTGGCCTGATCACGTCACGGGTGACGAGATGGTGGCGGCGATGGACAAGGTCGGCGTCGACGGCGCGATCTTCATCTCCGCGTTTTCCTTGTATCAGTACGATGCCAGTTACGCGGTGGACGTGCAGAAGGCTCATTCCGACCGGTTCGCCATCATCAAGCCGGTCAACCCGGACGATCCGGCCGTGGCCGATGTCATCGCTGATTGGAAGCAGACGCCCGGTGCCGTCGCCGTCCGCATCATGCTGCCCAAGGAGTCGCAGCGCGATCCAAACGACCCTGGCCTCGACCGGATCCTGCGCGCGGCGGCAAGTCACGATTTTCCGGTCAACATTCTCTGCTGGGGCAATCTGGACGCGGGCACCGCGCTCATCGACCGGCACCCCGAAACGCGCTTCATCATCGACCATCTGGGGATCCTCCAACCCCGCGTACCACCCGCGCCGCCACAGCCTTGGGCTGACCTTCCCAAGGTGCTGGAGCTTGCCAAGCGTCCGAACGCGGTGATCAAGGTCAGCGGCGCCTGCACGCTGTCGCGCGAGCCATATCCATTCCCGGACATCTGGGACCCGCTTGCCCGCGTGTTCGATGCCTGGGGTTTTGATCGCTGCTTATGGGGCACGGACTGGACGCGCGCGTTTGCCGTCGTGAATTACGAGCAGGCCGTCCAACCGTTCCTGAACACTGACCGGCTGAGCGAAACGGAGCGAGCAATGCTCATGGGCGGTGCGTGTGCCAAGGCCTATGGCTGGTCGCCGCGGACATCGAAGTAAGACAATCACGGCCGCTGCACCCGTTTCCGCGGGACTGCGGCTGACGCAAACCCAGGCGCGGCGCATCTGCGGCGGCGCCTGGAGCGTTTCCTTGTCACGACAGACTCTCTCGCCGGATACGGATGCCGGCCTTCTCGCGATCCCAGGTTTCAGGCGTCAGGCCTTCCTGCCGCAGCACGTGCTTCTGCACTTTGGCTGTGGGCGTCTTCGGCAGTTCCTCAACAATGCGGACAAAGCGGGGCATCATGAAGGGAGCCAGCCGAGGCTGAAGGAACGCCAGGATCTCTGCCGGGTCGATGGTGTGTCCCGGCACGGGTGCAATCACGACCATGACCTCGTCCTCGGACTCGGCGCTTGGCACCGGGATCGCAGCCGCTTCCCGCACATCCGGATGAGCCAGAAGCTCGATCTCGACTTCGTGGGAGGAAATGTTCTCTCCCCTGCGACGGATGCTGTCCTTCAGTCGATCAACGAAGTGAAAATCCCCGTCTTCGTCCTGAATGAAAGCATCGCCGGTGTGAAACCACCCGTTGCGCCAGGCCGCGGCGGTTGCCACGGGATTATTGTTGTAGCCATGGTTCATCGCCCAGGGTGCGGCGGTGCGGATAACCAGCTCCCCTTGGCGCCCAACCGGAACGGGGCGGTCGTTCTGATCGACGAGACGCACCTCAACGCCAGGTCTCGGTCGGCCGCAGATATTCGGCTTCGTTGGATTCGCCCCGGAAATCAGCGGCGTGCTGATTTCCGTCATGTTGAACAGGGTGAAGACATCGACCCCGAAGCGTTCCCGGAAGGCCGGCCCGCTCTGGCCCAGCGGGACGATGAAGACCATGCGCAGCCCGTGGTTCCGGTCATCGGCGCCTTGTGGCTGCTTGAGCAGGAAGGTCGCCATCGCGCCGAGGAGGAAGACTGCGGTGACCTTCAGCTCGCGCACCGTGCGCCAGAAGCTCTCCGTGCGGAAGCCTTCGACGACGCCGATCGACGCGCCGACGCAAAGGGCGACGCACGCGATGAAGGCGCCACCAACATGGAAGATCGGCATATGCAGAAGGTGGCGGTCGTCGGCCCTCGTGCATGTCCAGGTCGTCGGGCTCATCGCCGCGTAGCTATGCATGTATGACGACAGCACGCCCTTGGAACGCCCGGTTGTGCCGGAGGTGTAGATGATCGACTGGTCGTGCCAAGGCTCGATCGGCTGCTCCAGCGGCGGTACCAGGGCTGGATTGGCCAGAAGCGTATCCGCTCCCGTGATCAGGACCTGGCCATGCCTCTTACTCTCGAACCCATCAGCCACGACCACGACGCGGCGGAGAGCCGGGGCCGCTACATCAAGAACCTTTTCCAGCAACGCCGGATGGATGATCGCCAGTGCGGCTTCGGAGTCTCGCAACACATGCTCAAGCAGAGCACCGCGATAGGCCGGGTTGATCGGCACGGAGACAGCGCCAAGATAGTTGATGGCGAACAGGGCGCGCACTGACCACGGCCCATTCGGCAGCATGATGATCACACGATCGCCCTGGTGGACGCCGAGCTGGGCCAACCCGGCTGCCATCTGCCGAACCAGATCCAGCGTCCGGGTGAACGTCCAGGATTCGCCACCTTCGAAAACGGCGAATGTCTCGCCCCCTTTTATGTCGGCATGTCGCTCCAGCGCGTAGCGCAGCACGCACACGTTTGCGGGAAAAACGTCGTTGGCGTCTGGCACTGTCACGCCGGCAGGATCGGGATCGTTGGAAATGGAGACCATCGGATCTGGACTTGCCCCGCAAAAGTAGAGGGTCGTTTGCTCACTTCGCTATGGTCATTCGTACCGGACCGGGCTCATGAAAGCCAGCGCCGAATGGCGCCCGGCTGAGTTGTAGAACCGGTCGACCTATCCGCCGATCGCAGCCGTGGCCTCATCGGAACCCTTCACTTTTGCGGGGCAAGCCCATCAACCGAGTGTGTCGGTCTCCGGGAACGCGGAAACCCGCGGCCGGCAGCGCGCTCACTGGGACAAGATCACGAGCAGTGAGGCGAGGCCGCCGCTGACGACGGTAGACGGGTCGTAAACGGTCTCGCCGCGATTTGACGTGCGCCGCATGAGCCGGCGAAGCAAGCCGGCATCATGCAGAGCCAAGTATCTCGAAGAACGTGTATCCCCAAAACTAGGCCCTGTGGACAAACCCTCTTCCAGGGGGATTCCCAAACCCGTCAAATCTTGATTCCACACTCCCCTCCAAGCTGGAGAGTCCGACACATGCTAGGCGTCCTAGTGGGGACGCTCGGCGTCGGACAGTAACGTCGGCTACCCGACTACGAGGCATGAAACCTGACGGGGCATAAAAGTCCCCGCAGCCGACACGTTTCGACGGTCGCGCATCGCGAGCAACCAATGTCAGCAATCGGGCCTGGCCGAAGACCCCGCCACCGTCCATAATGGTTCGACAGCGGCCAATCACCTGACGTCAACGAACGGCAGGTTTCCAGCCTCGCACGCTCCGGACGTGCAGCCCTCTCCCGGCCCACCCGACTCGTTCGGGCGACAGCCTCAAAGGACCGCCTCGGCCGCAATCGGCCATCGGTCAATAAAACCTCACCCATGATCGGCTTCTCGGAAACCCTGTAGTAAGCTAGCCCCCGAACGCGCCGCGCAGCGCGAACAGGGAGGCCACCAACCAATGTATCCAATTACCGAACACGTCGCCAAATCCCCACGCCATCCCAGCTTCTACCTGGCCAGCGGCCCCACGACCGGCACGCCGCTCATCTTCGTTCACGGCTGGCCGGAACTGTCCATCAGTTGGCGCCACCAGCTTCCAGTCTTCGCCGCGATGGGGTTTCGCTGCATCGCGCCAGACATGCGCGGCTACGGCCGTTCCTCAATTTACCAGCGGCACCAGGATTACGCCCTGGAACACACCGCCCAAGATATGATCGAACT
>DAICYU010000330.1 GCA_027311485.1 Acetobacteraceae bacterium | reverse complement strand
CAGGTGCCCGCAACGAAAGCTACGCACCGAAACATTTTTCAGGGACATCGACGAAGATCCAGCAGACAGGTCAGTGGGCAGGGGCGGCGCCTTTCGGCACGCGGGGCAGGAACAATATAGCCGGCCAGACGAGCAGGGCGATCATCCCCAGCAACCAGAACACGTCCAGATAGCTCATGACAGAAGCCTGTGCTTGCACCACCGCATTGATCGGGGCAAGCGCCTTGGGCCATGCATAGCCGTTGTACGCGGTGATGTGCTCCGCCAGGCGCGCATGGTGGAATTGCGTGCGCTGCTCCAGCATTGTGGTAACAAACGATACGCCGAAGCCGCCACCAAGGTTGCGCATCAGGTTGATCAGCGCGGAACCTTCGCTGTTCCGGTTGGGCGGCAAGCCGACATAGGACACGGCGCTGATCGGAATGAACACGAACGGCAGCCAGATCACCTGCGTGACGCGTGCAGCCGAGATGTTCCAGAAACCGACATCAAGATCGAGATGGGAGGCCCTGACCATCGACCAGCCGAGACCGATCACGGCAATGAGGATCAGCCATTTCGGCTGGATCAACCGTCCGGTGACAATGCCGGCGAAGGGCATCAGCACCAGCGTCGCAAGGCCGCCGACCGCAAGCGTCATGCCCGAGGTCGTTGCATCGTAGCCCAGCAGGCCTTGCGCCAGCTGCGGCAAGAGCTGCGTCGTGCTGATCAGCAGGAAACCGACCAGGAACATCAGGCCGCAGGAGATGCCGAAGGCACGATACGACAGCAGGCGAATGTTCATGACCGGGTGCGGGTGCTTCAGCTCCCACACCACCAGGGTGGCAAGGCTGACGCCGGACACCGCAGCCAGCGTGACGATGAAACCAGAGGAAAAGCCGTCATCGAGTTGATACCGGTCCAGCATAATCTGCAAAGTGCCGAAGCCCACGACAACCAGCAGGAAGCCAAGATAGTCGACATCAAAGCCTTTCGACAAAAGCTCCCGACGCTCCTGCTGCAGCAGCGCGGGCTCGGTCACCAGCCAACCCACCAATGCCAGTGACAACGCGCCGACGGGCAGGTTGATCAGGAACACCCAGTGCCAGGAGAAATTATCGGTCAGCCAGCCGCCAAGGACCGGCCCGATGGCCGGCGCGCTGACCACGGTAAAGCCGTACAGGGCGAAGGCCTGCGCCCGCTTTTCGACCGGGAACGTATCGGCGAACATCGACTGCTCGGTTGGCGCCATGCCACCACCACCGATGCCCTGCAGGACGCGGGCGACCAGCATCATGCCCAGCGTCTGCGATATGGCGCACAGGAAGGAACTGATCGTGAACAGGGCCACGCAGATCATGTAGAAGCGCTTGCGGCCGATCACGTTAGCGAGCCAGCCGCTGATTGGCAGAATAATGGCGTTGGAAACCAGGTAGCTCGTCAGGATCCAGGTGGATTCATCCTGGCTGGCTGCCAGATTGCCGCCGATGTGGCGCAGCGCCACGTTGGCGATGGTGGTGTCCAGCACCTCCATGAACGTGGCGATCGACAGCACGACGGCGATCAGCCACGGATTGCGGTCGCCGGCGGCGGACCGCGGCAGCGTTGGATCGGCCACGATCAGCGCACCCGCACCGCCGGTTCGACCGACATGCCCGGCATCAGGCTGTAATTCTTGATCCGATCATCGTCGAAAACGATTTTCACCGGCACACGCTGGACGATCTTGACATAGTTGCCGGTGGCATTTTCGGCCGGCAGCACACTGAACACCGTGCCGGTGCCGGCCTGGAAACTGTCCACCTTGCCATGAAATGTCACCGACGGGACCGCGTCGATCGAGATATTCACGTCCTGCCCCGGATGCACGGCGGCGAGCTGGGTTTCCTTGAAATTGGCGGTGACCCAGCGGCCGTCCTGGACCAGCGCGAACAGCGGCTGGCCTTTGCTGACATAATTGCCGGTGTCCACCGTGCGGTGCGTGACGATGCCCGCGCTTGGCGCCACGATCGTGCAATACGACAACTCCAGCTCGGCGGCTTCCGTATTCGCCTTGGCCTGTGCGACCGAGGCCTGCGCCGCCGTTACCTGGGCCTGCGCGGCCTCGACCTGAGCCTGAGCGCCACCGACGCTGGCCTGGCTGGCCTGAAGCTTGGCTTCAGCGGCGTGGTAGGCCGCAACGGTGGAGTCGACCTGCTGGCGTGTCACCGCGGCGGGGTTGATGGTCTTGAAGCGGTCGAAATCCTGCTTCGCCTGCAGCAGATCGGCCTGGGCGACAGACACATTCGCCTGCGCCTGCCGCAGGTCCGCCTGCCGGACGGCGAATTGCGCCTGCGCCTGCAGCACATTCGCCTCGGCGCTGGCCTGCTGCGCTTTCGCCTGGTCCAGCTTGGCTTGATAGTCGCGAGGATCGATCCGCAGCAGCACCTGCCCCGCGGTGACATGCTGGTTGTCTGCAAACAACAACTCGATCACCTGGCCAGCGACCCTGGGTGCTACCTGGGTTGTATAGGCATCCACGAACGCGTCGTCCGTGGTTGCAAACTGGCGCGCGTAAAGCCAGTAGCGCGTGCCGGCGATGGCGATCGCGATCAGCACCGCGACGATCAGGACCAACCTGACGACGCGCCTGCCCCGGCTCTGCCGGCGCGCGCTGGTTTGGCGCGGCTCCGACAAGATTGTCTGCGTCTGGTCGTCCATAGCGGTACTCCCGTTGCCAACGGCGATGCCAAGACCTAATTTGACCGAACGGTTCGGTCAACTCGGAAAATTTGCGTGGTTGAGCGGTTGTCAATGATCTGCGGTGGAAGGATTGTCGGCGCCATGGACATCTCGGATACATATTCGCCTGAAAAGCGGGACCAGATCATGCGAGGGGCTGCCGCGGTGTTCGCCGCGGACGGGTATGAGGGGGCGAGTATGGCCCGTATCGCGGCCGTGGCAGGGGTGTCGAAGGGTACGCTCTACAATTACTTCGACAGCAAGGCTGCCTTGTTCACCAGCTATGTCGCCGAGTCGTGCGAGCGCGGTCTGGGGCAGATTTTTGATGGCGCCGACCACGATGGCGATCCCGCCGCGGTGCTCCGGGCCATTGGACGCCGGATGGTCGCGATGATGCTGTCGGACGTTGGGCTGGCGGTCTACCGCGTGGTCATTGCCGAGGCCGCCAAGTTCCCCGACCTGGCGCGGGCATTTTTTGACGCCGGCCCGGCGCGGGCGATTGGCTTTCTGGCCGACTGGCTGGCCGAGGAAACGCGCCGGGGCCGATTGAGCGTGCCGGACCCCGCGTTCGCGGCGGAGCAATACTTCAGCTTATGTCAGACGGAACTGGTGCTGCGGCGGAAGCTGGAGATGCTGGGCGATCCGTCGCCGGATGCGATCGACCGGGTGGTGGAGGCGGCGATTACGATGTTTCTGCGGAGCTATGGGCCGCCGGTAATGTAATCAACTGCCTGTCTCCCGGTGATAGCCGCCGGCACGGCAAGGTCATACGACGTACCGGCGGCTGATCGCTTGTTTAGACGGCCTTCTGAACTTCGATGATCATGACTTTGCGTAGCGCGAAACCAAGCAGCCGCGCATCGTCTGAACGGCCCAGATCGCTGGGCCGAGCCGCATTTGGCACTTTAAGTGTAACGATAACCGGTTGTTCCGGCTTCAGTATCCCACCTGAGATTTCGCATTCGATGACCGCTGGCTCACTGCAGTTGGCAGAACCCATTGGCGTGTCATTAACGAGCAACTCGATCCGCTGCACCGGCAGGAGGCCAGGCACCACAAATGGATTACAGACCAGCCTCAGCAGATAGGTCCTTTCAGGTGAAAGCGATGGCAGCCGCAATTGGCTTTCCAGGGCAGATGTCCATGTGAAACGAGGCTCGGGGTTTGACCAGCCATTCAGGCGATACTGCTTAACCTCCTCGTCGGCGCCAAAATCCAACGCCAACGCAGTGTGATAGGTCGGGGTGCCGGCAATCCGGACAGTCGTGTCCTGAAGGTATCGCTGCACATATTCTTCCTGATGCGCCACCCGCAGATTGCGGGTTGACCAGTCGGCACCATCGGCTTCATCAGGTTGCTCCGAGTGCGCTTCCCGGCGAGCGACCTCAAAGAGTGTTCGAAGCTCACTGTGTCCCGCGAGGCGTCCGAGTTCCTGCCCTGTAATCGACGTCCCACCGGTCTTAGCCAGAGCCCATGTGATCGTATCGAAGAGCTTTTGATCCTCCTGAACCGAATCCCTCAGCGCGCTTGCGTAGAAGTGCCTGACCTCCGATGCCGTCAGGATCGGATCGGATGCATTATGTCGCGTCGACGCATCGATGTCCCAAGCCTGGCGTAGCCACTTACGGTAGTGCTGCGTGGTTGTTATTTCTACGTTGTACCGGACCAGACAGTCCAAAGCCACGTCATAAAGTCCAGAGTTACCACGTCCCAGATAAGTACAGGCCCGATTCGGCGCGGCGATCTGCGGATGCAGCAATGCACGCAGAGTGAGGTCCTTCAGTCCCCGGTCGTCGATCGACTCCGGCAGTCGGGGAAGATCGAGGAACCGGAGCGTCATCGCCGCATCGGGATCGTTCCCCAACGGATCCTGTCGTAGCCGCCCGATGGCATAGTTCGCCTGCGAAACCATAAGGTCGATTGGATCGCGAATGATGGTGAACAGATGATCGGTGGGACGAAGGCCGGCGAGGTCGATATACTCACCGAGCTCGATATGCCCATAAACAAAGACCCGTTCGTGAAACGGGGCTACCCGGGACAATCCGGATACAACAGACAGAAAGTCCTCTTTTGAAACCCAGTCGGGTAGACCCAGGGTGATCGGAAGGGGCAGATGACGCTGGGCCAGATTAAGTATCAGATCCGTTCCAGCGCATTTTGGAACATGGATGAAAATATCGCGTTTCAGATGCGGAAACGCATTGAGAAACTTGCCGACGATTGTCCGGCGGAAGCCGTCAGCCAGCAGCACGGACTTGAAAAAGCCTCGGCAATCGAAGTCCGGCCCGGCTACAGCTTCAGTCCCGTTACCGGGAAAACGATTGAGCACCAAGGTGATGAAGTCCGCCGGAATTGCGTCATCCACCTCAATCCGCTCAAGAAGCCCATCCAAACCCTTCACGGGATCATAATGGGCAAGAATACGGAACAGGTCCGTGGCGGAGCGTGGCATGGGAAAGGGCAAGCTCGCGACCGACCTGACGACTTCCTGCTGATTGCCGAAGCCCCCTTGGCGTAGCACAGAAATCTTAGCTGGCATCTACCCTCCGGGCCGCA
>DAICYU010000032.1 GCA_027311485.1 Acetobacteraceae bacterium | reverse complement strand
CGCCCGCATCCAGTCCGCGCACCCGATCACCGACGCCGCCGAGTGCCGTGAGGAACAGCACCGGGGTCTTGACGCCCGCCCCGCGCAGCGCACGCACAAGGCCGAGGCCGTCGAGGCCGGGCAGCATCCGGTCCACCACCAGAACCGTGTGGTCGCTACCTAGAGCCAGGCTGAGACCGTCCGGGCCGTTTGTGGCGACATCCACCACATGGCCATGCTCCCGCAGGCCGCGCAGAATGTAGGCGGCCGTGTCTGCATCGTCCTCGATCAGCAGAACCCTCATGGCGCGCCTACCTTGCGTTTGACCTAATCCTGTTGCGGGCCAGCATGGCCACCAACAATGTGGCCGTTCTGCGGATCCACAAACGTTGTTTGGACACCCTTGGGGCCATTGGTTTCAACGGCAATGTGGACCCGGTTACCCCGGATATCGACACCAGCGTCGAACGCCTTTCCGCCAGTCCGCTGCTCGGCCGTACTGATCGCCTGCGACAGCGATACCTTCGCGCCCTGCAGCGCTGTTGCTTCCTGAATTTCGGTCGAACCAGCGGCCTGCGCGACGCCGCTGCCGATAGCAAACAGGCCGGCTACAGCAAGCGTGGCAATAAGCTGAGGTTTCATATGCGGCTGTCCTCCACGGCTCCATATACCGATGCCGGAATGGGCCTGACGGCAAAATGGGCCGCATGACGTTGGGATAGTTGGGACAGAACTATACAAATCCCCAACGTCGGCACGCGTTCGTGAAGGAGGAGCCAGGCACCGAAGCGGCACGTGTAGCGGGCGGGCCATTCCCGGCAGGGATCCGATCAGTTCGGTGCGACGCAGCGGGAACCGTGACAGGCTGCAGCGGTAACGCCGCAGTCACAGGGCCAGTCCAGGGCGTCCCGCCCGTTCTGGCCTATAAGCCGCCGGCAAGCCGGAATTGCCGATCCAGGTCGCGCCCCGGTGTCCCGCCCCGACGTTCGTTGCGGCAATCGACGGACACAGGTGACAAGCAGGCCGCTGAAAACAACGGTCTCGTGTCGCGAACCAGGGCACAGTTCAGTATGACGAAGGTCTGGTTCGCAGCACTAATTGAACGACATGCCCCCCGACAGCGGCAGCGTCTGTCCCGTTGTATAGGCGTTCCCGACCAGCATCAGTACGACCTGCGCCACTTCCTCACTGGTGCCGAACCGTCCCAGCGGAATCCGCGACGGCGACGACGCGAGCCCGGATTTCACCATATCCGTTTCAATCAGTGACGGCGCCACTGCGTTCACTGTGATGCCCTGCTTCACCAGCCGGGCTGCATAGCCGCGCGTCAGTCCCTCCATCCCCGCCTTCGATGCGTTGTAGTGCAACCCCACGCCGCCGGCGCCACGCGCCGCACCAGAGGAGATGTTGACGATCCGCCCCCAGCCTTGCGCCCGCATATGCGGCAACACCGCCTGGATGCAAAGGAAGGCCGACTTCAGGTTCACCGCGATGGTCTGGTCGAAATCCGCTTCCGTCAGGTCATCGATGCCACGGATCAGGGCGATCCCAGCGTTGTTGACCAGGATATCCACCGGTCCGAGCTGTGCCGCCACCGTACTGACCATCGGCGTGACAGCCGCATTGTCCGACACATCCGCCGCCACGGCGATGGCCCGCCGACCCAGCGCCTGGACAGCGGCGGCAACCTGCTCCGCCTCCGCCGATCGCTCCCGGTAGTTCACGGCGATATCGGCACCGGCTTCAGCCAGCAGAAGCGCGATCGCGGCGCCGATCCCGCGGGACGCGCCGGTCAGGTCAGGATAAAGGGGCATGGGAGGTCCGTGGTCCGTAGGTTTTGAATCGGTCCCGCGCGTCCGCCATGTCCTGCGCCGTCAGCAGGCGCGGCGTTCCCGCCGATCGTGCCAGCAAATACTGCCGGCATAACGTTTCCAACAACACCGCCTGGTTGAACGCGGCTTTGGCGGAGCCGGCAGATACGATCATGCCGTGATTGGCCAGCAGGCAGGCCGTCCGGTCCCGCAGCGCCTCGGCCGCCAGCTCGGCGAGTGCGTTTGTTCCAAACGTAACATACGCGGCGCACCGCACATCGGCGCCGCCGAATTGCAGCACCATGTAATGAAAGGCCGGCAGCCCTTCCCCCAGGCACGCCAACGCGGTGCAGGCATCCGCGTGCGTGTGCACAACGAACGCGGCGTCGGGACATACCCGATAGGCCGCCGCATGCATCGCCCACTCACTGGACGGGGTGCCGCCAACCGGCGCCGTCCCATCCATACGCACATCCACCAGTGCCGACGCCGGCGTGGCCAGGGGATCGCCGCCGGACGGGGTGATCACCATCCCGTCCGGCGTACGCGCGCTGACATTGCCGGCGCTGCCTTCGATCAGGCCACGCTCACCCAAAGCCTTGTAGAGCCAGGCGACCTGATCCCGCTTCACATCAGGAAGACGCCTTTCCCGTCGGCCTGCTTGTCGAACAGCTTGTAAGCCTCATCGGCCTGATCGAGCCGCCAGCGATGGGTGAACAGGGCGTCCACGTCGATGGCCCGTTCGACGCAGAACGTTGCGCACTCGGCCTGGATGATGTTGGAGAACGTCCACGACGCCACCAGCGTCAGCTGCCGGCGCAGCAGATGCGGGCTGACATCGATATGCACGTCGCCGCCCTCACCCACGAAGCACATCGTGCCCCACACCTTGGTGGAGCGGATGGCGTTCAGCCGAGCGGTCGGGTTGGAGGAGGTGTCGAGGGTGAGGTCGGCATAACGGCCGTGGGTCAGGTCCTTGATAGCCGCCACCGGATCGTTGCTGCCGGGATCGACAATTTCGTCCGCGCCGAATTCCTTCGCCCGCTCCAGCCGTTTGGCGTTGACGTCCAGCGCGATCACCCGCGCCCCCATCGCCTTGGCAAACTGTGTCGCCGCCAGGCCAACGGGTCCCTGGCCGAAGATGGCGATGGTGTCGCGGCCCGAGATGTTCATCCGCCGCAGCGCACCGTATGCCGTGCCGGATCCACAGGCGATGGCGGCGCCGGCGCTGAACGACAATTCGTCCGGCAGCGGCACCAGGGTGTTCGCCGGCACTGCCAGATACTTTGCATGGCCGCCATGGGCGTTGTTGCCATAGACCTTGACCGGCACTTCCTGGCACAGCTGTTGCCAGCCGGACTTGCAATGCCCGCACTGCGTGCAACCCTGGTAGTGGAACACCATCACGCGCTGGCCCAACTTCGCCTCGGCCGGCGACACGCCCGGGCCGACGGCGGCAACCACCCCGCAGGGTTCGTGGCCGACGATCGTCGGGTTTGGATTGGGCGGCAGGCCGGTCGAGGACGCTCCGCCGGATGCCGACCGCCGATATTGATGCAGGTCCGACCCGCACATGCCGGACGCCTTCATCTCCAGGACCACCTCACCCGGCCCGGGCGTGGGATCGGGAAACGTCATGATCTCCACGTGACGGTCGCCCGGGAACACTACGCCTTGCATCGCTTCCTCCGCGTTTCTGCTGGTTGGGCAGTCTAGACGGTTTTTTACGGCAGGAAACCGGTGGCAGGGCGATGGCCTGAACGGCGGACGGACGATTCAGGCACGATGGCGCAATGCCGGGCGCATTTGAACCAGCCTGCCCCGCCGGGGGCTGCGTGCGCGGCCTCCCGACGATCGTCCGCGTGGGCAAGGGTGCGATCCGTCAGGAATACGTGACGATCGCCGTACCTTTGTCGTGATTTCATCATGAAGGCCGGCCCCGGCCTGTGATCAGGCCAATACATTGCTGTTATAACCGCCGAACGGCGTGCCCGATACGGTAGCGAACATGCCTGAAATATGCTCCGATACACCTGCGACACCGGCGGAGGGCACCCGCCCATGAGCACAGCCGGACGCGGGAGGGACAGACAGAGTGACAACACGCAGAAACTTCCTGGCCGGGGCTGCCGCGGCTGCCGGCATGACCTTTTGCGGCTGCGGCCTGACCCAAGCCGCGCATGCGCAGCCCGGCAAGCCGGCGCGACTGCCGGTGACCGTCGGCGGCAAGCGCGTCAAGACAATCGACGTGCACAGCCACTGCCTGTTCCACGAGTCCCTCAACATGATGGGTCCCGAAGCCGCAGCAGCGATCGCGCCACCGATCCGCGGCAACGGCCCCGGTGAGATCTGGATCGCCGTCGACCAGCGCATGAAAACCATGGATTCCCAGGCGATCGACATGGAGGTGCTGTCGGTCAACCCGTTCTGGTACAGCAAAGACCGCGACACCGCCGAAAAGATCTGCTCGATTAACAACGACAAGCTGGCCGAGATCACCGCCAGCCATCCGCAACGGTTCGCTGCGTTTGCATCCCTGACGCTGCAGGACCCGGCCCTGGCCGTCCAGCAGCTTGAAACCGCAATGAAGAAGCAGGGCCTGAAGGGCGCCGCCATTGGCGATCAGGTGGCAGCCGACGAATTCTCCAACGCCAAATTCGATCCGGTCTGGGCCAAGGCCGAGGAACTGGGCGCGGTCCTGTTCATCCATCCGCAGGGCGTGCCGGAATTGAACCGGCGCTGGAAAGGCAACGGCTGGCTGGCCAACACCATCGCCAACCCGCTCGCCACCACCATTGCGCTGGAGCATCTGATCTTCGACGGCACGCTGGACAAGTACCCCGGCCTGAAGGTCGTCGCGGCGCATGGCGGCGGCTACCTGCCGTCCTATGCCCCGCGCATGGATCACGCCTGCTTCGTCGGCGAATCGCAGTGCGACCCGAACATCAAGCTGAAAAAGAAGCCGACCGAATACCTCCGGCAGATCTACTACGATAACCTGATCTTCACCCCGGAGGCACTGCGCCACGTCGTCGCCGAGGTCGGCGCCAGCCAGATCATGCTGGGCAGCGACTGCCCCTATCCGTGGGAAGCCCACCCGGCGGATCGGGTCCTCGAAACGAAGTCGCTGACGCAGAAGGAACAGATCGCCATCCTCGGCGGGAATGCCCAGCGGCTGTTCGGCTTGACCGCCTGACCGTGCCCCGGCACCTTAAGCGACCAACGCTCCGGGTGCCGGTCACATCGCCGGCGCCGCCTGCCATCGCGGAGAGGCAAGACAATGGCACGCATACCGATCCTTGATGAAAATGATCCGACACTCTCCCAGGACGCCCGCGCCTACCTTCAGGACGCCAGCCGGTCCCGCGGCAAGCTGATCAATATCTATCGCGCCATGGCGAACCGCCCGGATGCGGGCCGCGCGTTTTCAGCCCTGGCCAACACGGTATACCGCGGCGCAACGACGCTCGATCCGAAACACGCCGAACTCGCCTACCTGACTGCAACGGTCGTCAACAACTGCTACTATTGAATCCCCACCCATACAGTGCTCGGTCGGAGCCTTGGGTTGTCGGAAGAGCAGATGCACCACCTGAACGCCGATCCGCTGCCGGACGGCGTGTATGACGCGCCCCAGGCGGCGATCATTCGATACGCACAGAAATCGACACGGCTGGAGCGGATCGACGATGCCAGCTACGCCGCGTTGGCCGACCATTTTTCCGTGCCGCAGATCATGGATATCTGCCTGACGGTCGGGTTGAGCAACATGGTGAACCGGTTCCACGCGACCTTCCTGACGGATGTGGATGCAGCCACGCTGGCCGAGGTCGAAGCCGGCGACGCCATCGCCGGGGTCTGCGCCATTCCGATGCCGAAACCGCCGACCGGCGGCTGAGCCGCCGGCCTTGAACTGTCCCACCGGTGGCTGACCCGCCGGCCTTGAACTGTCCCACCGGCGGCTGACCCGCCGGCCTTGAACTGTCCCACCGGCGGCTGACCCGCCGGCCTTGAACTGTCCCACCGGCGGCTGAACCGCCGGCATCGACGTAACGCGCCGGCGGTGCCAGACTTCAGCGGCCAGCCGACCTGAGGACCGCATGCCCTTAACTCCGCGAACCGCCGCTGCACATGGCTGCAGACAGCGGCGATACCGTCTCGCCGCCCGCGCCTGGGAAGCGCCGTTCCGCTTGTCCCCTCATAGCCTGTGATCCCGACTTGAGACCCGATTCTACACTGGGCCAGCTCCGGTCGATGCCGCTGTGGCCGCTGGCCGCCACACTGGCCGTGCAGACTCTGGCGACCATGACCCTGTATTCGCTGCCGACCGTGGCGCCCGAGGTCGCCCGCGACCTGCATGTCAGTGGCACGCTGGTGGGCGATTTCGTCGCCACGGCCTATGGCGTCGGCGTGCTGTCCGCGCTGCTCGCGCCCAGCCTGGTGCGGCGCTACGGCGGCGTGCGGGCAACGCAGGTGGTGCTGCTGGCCGCAGCCGGCATGCTGTTGTTCGCGACCTTCGGCTCCGGCGTCGTCGGCCTGGGGCTGGCGGCGGTGGTGCTGGGCCTGGGCTACGGCGGCGCGGCGCCGGCCAGCACGCATCTGCTAGTGCCGCAAACCCCGAAGCCGGTGTTCAACCTGGTGATGTCCCTGCGGCAGATCGGCGTGCCGCTGGGCGGCGTGCTCGCGGCCTTGATCCTGCCGCCGCTGGCGGTCCGCATCGGCTGGCGCGGCGCCTTGCTGACAGAACTGGCCCCCGTCGTCGTCCTGATGCTGCTGATGGAAATTCCCCGCCGCCGCTGGGACAGCGACCGCGAACCCGACCGCCCGGTATTCGGTCGCATCCTGCTGCAGCCGTTCGTGTTGCTGGGCGATCCGCGCATCAGCCGGCTGTCGATCGCCGCCTTCGTCTATGCCGGCCTCGCCCTGTGTCTGGTCGCGTTCATGACCGTGCAACTGACCACAGTGGTCGGCCTGGACCTTGTCACCGCCGGACAGGTGCTGGCCGCCTACCAGATTGCCGGCTCGCTCAGCCGCCCGGTCTGGGGCTGGGTCGCCGACCGGGTTCTGACGCCGGCCCAGACCCTGGCCGCGCTGGGGATCGGCATGGCCGTCTGCTCCCTGCTGACCGGCCTGTACACGGCCGGCTGGCCGCTCTGGGCGATCATGGCGAACGCCCTGCTCGCCGGCTGCACCTCCGGTGGCTACACCGGAGTCGCCTACGCCGAATACGCCGCGCTTGGTGGCGCACGGCGAACCGAGGCAACCGGATTGGGCACCGCCGTCATGTTCTCGGGCGGCATGGCGGTGCCACCGATTTTCGGCGCGTCAGTGACCGCGCTGGGCGGATTCTGGATCAGCTATCTGGTCGGCGCCGCCTTCGCCCTGGCGGCCGGCGTCTTGCTCGCACTGCCCCGGCGTCCAACATAATCGTAACGTTGTCGAACGCTGTATTGTCTTGCCGCATGCCGGCTTTCCGGGCATCACGCTGCGGATGATTCTTCTTAACGCCGGATGAACCCGCTTGCCTGGCTCATTGGCCTGATCCTTCCCGCCTGTGGGTTTCCCGGGGCGCAGGGCCTGCCGACTCCGCCGCTGATGGACACGGCGCACATCGCCCGCCCAGCCAGCCCGAACACCGCCCTGGCCGCACCGGGGGGCTTCACCCCCAAGCCGGACATCGTCACCCCGGCCTTCAAGGTGGCCCCAGACCGCCTGTTCGCCATCGTGCGGCAGGTGGCGGCAAAGCAACCCCGTACATTCGAATCCGCGGTGTATCCCGAACAACGTCAGGTGCATTACGTTGCCCGCAGCGCAGTACTGAATTTTCCCGATCTCGTGACCGTGCAGGTGCAGCCAAACGGCACCGACGGCAGTACGCTGATCCTCTATTCGCGCAGTGTATATGGCTACAGCGACCTGGGCGTGAACCGCCAGCGCGTGACCGCCTGGCTCGCTGCAATAAACGCTGACCTTCCTTCGAACGAGAGATAATCTGTCCATGCGAGGACTTGGCCCGTTCCTGAAAGACGCCTGGCGGCTGACCCGTCCTTACTTCGTCACCTCGGATGAACGATGGTCCGCACGCGGCCTGTTGCTGGCGATCATCGCGATGGAGCTGACCCTGGTCGGCCTCAGCGTCGTGCTCAGTTTCTGGCGGCGGGAGTTCTACAATGCCCTGCAGGACAAGAACTGGCGCAGCTTCCTGGAGCTTCTGTTCCTGTATCGCAAGACCCCCAGCGGCTGGATGCCCGGCTTCTGTGAAGTGGCCGCGGTTCATATCGTGCTGGCGGTCTACAGCGTCTATCTGAACCAGCTGCTGCAGATCCGATGGCGCCGCTGGCTGACGCGGCAGTTCCTGAACGAATGGCTGGCCGACCGCGCCTATTACCGCATCAGCCTCACCGTTGACCGCGCCGCCGTCGGCACCGACAACCCCGACCAGCGTGTCGCCGAGGATCTGCGTGATTTCTGCGACCAGACCCTCTCGCTAAGCCTCGGGCTGATGTCGAACCTCGTCTCCCTGTTCAGTTTCGTCGGCATCCTCTGGGGCCTGTCCGGCGCGGTGCAGGCGTTCGGCATTCCCATTCCCGGCTACATGGTCTGGGTCGCCCTGGCCTATGCCGTCGTCGGCACCTGGCTGACGCACCTGGTCGGACGACCGCTGGCAATCCTCAGTTTCCGCCAGCAGCGGGTGGAGGCCGATTTCCGCTACGCCCTCGTCCGCATCCGCGAGAACATGGAAAGCATCGCCCTGTACCGGGGTGAGCAGGAGGAATACGTCACCCTCCGTGATCGCTTTGCCCAGGTCATAGCCAACTGGCGACAGATCATGACCCGGACGAAGCTGCTCAACTCCCTGGTCGTGGGCTATGACCAGATCGCCGTCATCTTCCCTATCGTCGTTGCCGCCCCCCGCTATTTCGCCGGCACCATGCAGCTCGGCGGCCTGATGCAGACCGTCGGATCGTTCGGCTCGGTGCAGGGCTCGATGTCCTGGTTCGTTTCGGCGTACGCGCAGCTGGCAACCTGGCGCGCGATCGTCGAACGTCTCGCCACCTTCCACCGCGCCATCGTCCATGCCCGTGCCGCCGCAAGCGAAGGCTTCGCCGTCGCCGGGGCGCCGGACGGCAGCGTGCGCCTGCAGGACGTGACCATGAGCCTGCCGGATGGCACAAAGCTGCTGGATGGCGCCGACCTGACGCTGACACGCGGCCACTCGGTGGTCATCACCGGGCGATCGGGCACCGGCAAATCGACGTTGTTCCGCGTTCTGGCCGGCATCTGGCCGTTCGGGCATGGCAGCGTGCAGATTCCGGAAAAGGCTTTCTTCCTGCCGCAGCGTCCGTACATCCCGCTGGGCACCTTGCGGCATGTAATCACCTATCCGAACCCCGCCGATGCGTTCAGCCAGGAGGCAGTCGCCCAGGCCCTGACCGACGCCGGGCTGCCGCAACTGATCGACCGGATCGATCACGACGACAACTGGCCGATGCGGCTTTCCGGCGGCGAACAGCAGCGTGTCGCCCTGGCCCGGGCGCTGCTGGCAAAGCCCGAATGGATCTTCCTCGATGAGGCAACCGCCAGCCTGGATCCGGAAGCCGAGTCAGAGCTTTACGAGACGCTCAAGGCGCGCCTGCCCGAGACGACCCTTGTGTCGATCGCCCACCGAACCAGCGTCGCCGCATTCCACGACCAGAAGCTGGTATTCGAACGCCATCCCGGCGCCGCAGGCACCCTGATCCCCAGCGCCGGCCTGCCGCAGCCGGCGGGGGAATGACCCTGTGGGGAGTGACATGGACACGCCGCGTTTCCAGGATATCAAGGAGCCCAGGCCAACTCAGGAAGGCCTGACCGCCGCCTATGCCGGGATCAACGCCGCCCTCGACCGTGGCGACCGGGCTGCGGCCCTGGCTAATTGGGACGCCCTGCGGCGTCGGTATGAAACCTGGTCGTCGCTCGTGCATCTGCATTTCGCCCAGGATACAGCGGATGCGGTGGCAAAAGCCGAGCGGGATTATGCTGATGCGTTGGCGCCGGAAGCGGCGGAGCTGGAAACGGCGCTGAAACGGCGTCTGCTGGCCGACCCCGATCGGGCGGCGCTGGCATCCCTGGCCGGGGATCACGCGCTGCGGTTGTGGGAAACCGATATCACCATCTTCGATCCGGCCATCAAGGCGGATCTGGAGGAGGAAGCCAGGCTTTCCGCCCGCTATACCGAACTGCTGGCCTCGGCAAAGCTGGAGATCGACGGCAAGGTGCTCAACCTCGCCGGCCTCGGCCCCTACGCCCAGTCCAACGACCGGGAAACGCGGCATCAGGCCGAACAGGTGCGCTGGCGCTTCTTCGCCGCCAACGCCACGGTGCTGGACGACCTGTACGACCAGCTCGTCAAGCTCCGCCACCGCATGGCCCGCACGCTCGGCTTCGACTCCTACACGCCCGTCGCCTACCGCCACCTGCACCGGGTTGATTACGGCCCGGATGACGTCGCCCGCTACCGCGACCAGGTGCTGCGCCATGTCGTGCCACTGGTCGGCAAGCTGCTGGAACAGCGGCGCGCGGCGAACGGATGGGACCGGCTGCGCTTCTGGGATGAGGCGCTGGTGGATCCGGCCGGCAATCCCAAGCCGATCGGCGACCACGACGTGTTGGTGGACCGCGCCCAGGCCATGTTCGACGGCATGGACGGTCGGCTTGCGGCATTCTACCGCCTGATGCGGAACGGCGGGTTCATGGACCTGAAGAACCGTCCGTCAAAGGCAGGCGGCGGCTTCTGCACGTCCTTCCCGACCGCCGGCGTGCCGTTCATCTTCGCCAACTTCAACGGCACCCACGACGATATCGGCGTCTTCACGCACGAGATGGGCCACGCCTTCCAGAACTGGGAAAGCCGCCACCAGCCTGGCGTCGATTACCTCTGGCCGACCATGGAAGCGGCCGAAATCAACTCCATGGGGCTGGAGTTCCTGTCCTACCCCGGCATCGGGCATCTGGTCGGCGATGCCGCCGCCGACAGGTTCCGGCGCATGCATCTGATCGACGCGCTGGCCTTCCTGCCCTATGGCGTATGCGTCGATCACTTCCAGCATGAGGTCTATGCGAACCCCACGGCATCGCCCACCGAACGCCATGCGATGTGGCAGCGACTGGAAGCGATGTACCTGCCCTGGGCAGATTACGGCGACCTGGACTTTCTGCTGAAAGGTGGTCGCTGGCAGGCCAAGCCGCATATCTACGGCTCACCCTTCTACTATATCGACTACACGCTGGCGCAGTGCTGCGCGATGCAGTTCTGGGTGCGGTCGCGGCAGGATTACCCCGCGGCGATGGATGCCTATGTCCAGCTTTGCCGCCGCGGCGGATCGGCGCCGTTCCAGGACCTGGTACGCTCTGCCGGGCTGGTGTCGCCGTTCGCGGACGGCGCACTGGAAGGCGTGGTTCAGGAGGCTGCGGCGGTGCTGGGCGTCGCGTAGTCAGGACGATACGCCCCACCCCGCCGGGGCCAATCCATGGCATGCGGACGCCACCAGTCGGCGGGCCATCCGCGGCCCGCTCCTGCCCCGCCTTGAACGGATAACCCCTTCGCTGCGCCCGTATGCGATCGCCTCAGGCTGCACAGCCTGCAGCGGGAATCGCCCACGCCACCACCAGACCTGTACGCGATCGCAATAGGCTGAACAATCGGCGGCGGGAATCGAACGCGAACAGCAAGCCCGCCCGCTTTCGCCATGCGCCGATCGCCCGACAACCCCGTTCGTAACATATGACACTACGCCTACACCGAAACGGAATTTCCGGAGCGACGCTGTTTCCCGCTCTGATAAGATTGACTTTCCGTACCAGATAACACTATCGTTTTTCCGTAATGTTCCGATAACATCACGGACAGGACAGCCCGCGGTGCGCCGGACACATATTAGAGCGATACAATTGCCGACTGGAATGGAGAACCGGATGCGTGCCCGGAAGCGGAGCCTTGTCCTTGCGCTATTCATGGTTCTCGCCACGCCGGCCACCCTGCGCGCACAGGAAAGCGGCCGCCTGCTCGGCACCGCCGGCGTCTCGCAGGTGGAAGGTGCCTCCGGCGGCGGCCTGGTGCCATGGGCGACGATCGCCGGCTACGGCACGCGCGACGCCGTCGGCGCCCAGGCCCATTATACGCTGGATTCCATGCCGGATTTCACCCTGCAAAGCACCGGTGTCGCAATCGGCTTCTACGACCGGCTTGAACTGTCCTACACCCACGCCTGGTTCGATACCGGTTCAACCGGCACCCGCCTGGGTCTTGGCAAGGACTTCCAGTTCCAGCTCGACGTCGTCGGCGCCAAGCTGCGGCTGCTGGGCGATCTGGTGTATGACCAGGATCGCTGGCTGCCGCAGATCGCCATCGGCACCCAGTACAAAGTCGCCGATCACGCCGATATCCTGCGTGCCATCGGTGCCCGCAGTGCCGACGGTGCCGATTTCTACATCTCGGCAACCAAGCTCCTGCTGGGGCAAAGCCTGCTGCTCGACGCGACCGTGCGCGCCACCAAGGCCAATCAATTCGGGTTCCTGGGCTTCGGCGGCGACCGCAACCAAAGCTACAGCGCCCAGTTTGAGGGTTCGGCTGGACTGCTGCTGCGCCGCGATCTCGTCGTCGGCGCCGAAATCAGGACCAAGCCCGACAATCTGGGCTTCGCGCATGAAGGCACCGCGTACGACGTTTTCTTCGCCTACTTCTTCAACAAGAACATCGCTGCCACCGTCGCCTTCACCGCCTTGGGGCCGATCGCCAACCAAGGCAATCAGAACGGCTTCTACTTCTCTTTGACAGGAGGATTCTGATGCGCCCGTCGCGCAGCAACCGGCTTGTCGCGTTCTGTTACCTGACCGCGATGATCACCGCCCTGGCCCGTCCGGCAATCGCCGACGCCACGCTGTACGATCAACTGGGCGGGCAGGCAGGCCTGACCACGATCGTTCGACATATGGTCGATCTTGTTACCACGGATCCCAGGACCAAGGACGATTTCGACAACATCAACCTGGACCGCCTCCGGGGCCGGATCAGGGATTTCCTGTGCCACGTCGCGGACGGACCGTGTATCTACAAAGGTCGGCCCATGGCCGCCGCGCATGAGGGGCTGGACCTTACGCAAGCAAAATTCAACGCCGTGGCCGAGGATTTGCAAACCGCCATGGAGCAGGTCGGCATTCCCTACCGGACGCAAAACCGGCTGATGGCGCGTCTTGCACCGCTGGAACGCAACATCGTCACGAAATAGACAGGACCGGATGTGATGCAAGTGCGACGTTTTCTCCTCCCAGCCGTTCTTCTGATTGCCGGATCGCTTACCGCCATCGCCGCTGGCATGACGACCGTGACCCAGCAGGGCCGCAAATTCTCTGTCTCCGATCGACACATCTCCCGCGGCGATACGGTCCGATTCAAAAATGAGGACAAATTCGTCCATCAGATCTATGTCGAATTACCCGGCTTCACCTATGAATCAGATGAGCAGCCGCCCGGCGAGAATATCGACGTTACGTTCCCGAAGTCCGGCCTGTTCGAGGTCCGCTGCCACATCCATCCCAAAATGCTGCTCCGTGTTGACGTGCATTGACTGACGCCTGGACCGGAGCTGCCTGATGTCCATCCGCACCAAAATCCTTGCCGGCTGCGCGATCCTGACCCTGCTCATGGGCCTGCTTGGTGCCTACAGCCACAAGACCGAGCGTGAACTCGGCGCTGTGTCGGTCGACATGTACGATAACGCGTTCATGGGCGTCAGCTATCTCCGCGCCGCACAGGTCGGCTTTGCCGAGCTGCGGCAGACCGGCTCCATTGCCCGCGCCGATATAGCGGGCGTGCTGGAGGATCTTGCCGTCGCACGCGACCGCGCGATGTCACCCGAGGGGCGCAGCGCCGCCGGCTCGCTCGTGCGTGCCGTCACCGCACTCGCCGCCCCCGGTGTCGGCCCGGTCTCCCGCGAGGCGTTGGATGGCATCCGTAGCCGGTTCGAAAATACGGTGGAAGTATTCGCCGATGACGGATTCCGTTACCGGCGCGACGTGACGCAGCTCGTCGCCGGCCTGGCACGCCAGACCTCGGTCGTCGTCGGCACACTGATCTGCAGCGCACTGCTCGTCTCGCTTTTGTTGACCCGCCTGATCGCCCCGCCCGTGCGAAAGGCCGTCGCCGTTGCCCAGGCCATCGCCGGCGGCCGGCTCGACAATCCGATTGAGGTGCGTGGCCGTGGCGAAACCGCCGACCTGCTCCGCGCCCTGTCGGTCATGCAGGACAGCATCCGGCAGGCACTCGCCCGCATCCATACGCTGATGGAACAGCAGGCCAGCCATCACGCCAGCGAGCTGGCCGAACATCATGCCCGGCTGGAAGCCGCGCTGAACAACATGAGCCAGGGTCTCTGCCTGTTCTCGGCAACCGGACATCTGGTGGTCGCGAACCAGCGGTTCGGCGACATGTTCGGCACGCCACGCGCACAGGCGGCCGCCGATGTGGTGCTGCGCGACGCCGGCCTTGCCCTGCTGTCGGAAGGCATCGCCGGGCGGACTGCCGCGGCACTGACCTGTGAGTTGCCCGATGGTCGGTCGATCGCGGTCGCGCAGCAGCCGGTCGCCGACGGCGGCTGGGTGGTTACCTACGAAGACATCTCCGAACGCCGCCGGGTTGAGGAGCGTATGGCGCATCTCGCCCGGCATGATCCCCTGACCGGACTTCCCAATCGCCTGCTGTTCACCGAACACCTGCAAACAACCCTCAGCCGCGCTCGGCCCAGCGACCGCATCGCGCTGCTTTACCTCGACCTCGACCGCTTCAAGTCGGTCAACGACATCCTCGGCCACGCCACCGGCGACGCGCTGCTGATCGCTGTCGCCGACCGCATCCGGCAATGCATCCGCGACAGCGATCTCGCCGCGCGGCTTGGCGGTGACGAATTCGTCATTATCCAGGAAAAGGCGAACCAGCTCGCTGATACCGCCGCCCTGGCCCGTCGTGTCATCGGCACACTGAGCCAGCCTTTCGACCTCACCGGACAGGAAGTCTCGATTGGCGTCAGCATCGGCATTGCCATTTCAGCGCCCGGAACCAATGAACGATCCGACGCCCTGCTGCAGCGCGCCGACCTCGCCCTGTATCGCGCCAAGCATGACGGTCGCGGGACCTTCCGCTTCTTCGAGCAGGAAATGGATGAGACGATGCTGCGCCGGCGCGCGCTGGAGCGTGACTTGCGCCGTGCACTGGCCGAAGAGCATCTGCAGGTGTTCTACCAACCGCTCGTTCAGCCGACCGGCATCGCCGGATTCGAGGCGCTGCTACGCTGGCGGCACCCGGAACGCGGACTGGTGAGCCCGGCGCAGTTCATCCCCATCGCCGAGGAATGCGGCCTGATCGGCGCAATCGGCGCCTGGGTGCTGGAGCAGGCCTGCACCGACGCCGCGGGCTGGCCGGGCAGTCTGAAGGTTGCGGTCAATCTCTCGCCGGCCCAATTCCACGGCCGGTCACTGGTGGACGATGTCGATCGCGCCCTGTCCATCTCCCGCCTGTCGCCCAGCCGACTGGAACTGGAAATCACCGAGTCGATCCTGATGCAGGATGGAGAGGCCGTGCTGGCAACCCTGCACGCGCTGCGCAACCGCGGCATTCGCATCGCCATGGACGATTTCGGCACCGGCTATTCCTCGCTCAGCTACCTCAAGCGCTTCGCGGTCGACCGGCTGAAGATCGACCAGTCCTTCGTGCGCGACATCGGCAGTGATCCGGACGACGCGGCGATCGTCACGGCC
>DAICYU010000329.1 GCA_027311485.1 Acetobacteraceae bacterium | reverse complement strand
ATACCTTGTCACTGACGGCCTGGCAGGTGGGGATGTACGGCTTCATGGCCGTCGCCTATTTCGGCATTTTCCGTGCCGGCTTCGGCGAGAGTCTGCGCACCGACACTCCCGAATTCTGGTTCATGATGCAGATCGCCATGATCTGTGGCTTTGCGACGGCCTATCCGGTGAACTGGTGGCTGCTGCGCAGCGGCATCAAGGAGCCGATGTAGCCGGGCAGCCCTCTGCATCTTATCAGCCTGCCGGCTCGTTACGCGGGGCTGCCAACAGCAGCAACGCGACAACGACGGCAAATGCGGCACCGGCGCCGAACGTCGTCGCCGGCCCCACAGCCTGCCACAATGCGCCTGCAACGACACTGGCCAGCAGCAGCATCACGCCGGTCACCAGATTGAACACGCCGAACGCCGTGCCACGCACATTGGGTGCGGCGGCATCGGCGACGAGGGCCGACAGCAATCCCTGGGACAGGGCCATATGCAGCCCCCATAGCGAAGCCCCGGCGAACAGCCAGACCAGGCCGGGACCGGTCGCAAGCACCACGTCTGCCAACGCGAGCACCACCATGCCCGCAGCGAGCAGGCCCCGTCGGCCGATGCGATCAGACAACGCCCCGACCGGCGTGGCCGCCGTCGCATAGACCGCGTTCATGCAGACCATCACCAGCGGCACCAGCGTGAGCGAAAGGCCGGATGCCTGGCCCTTCAGCACCAGGAAGGCTTCGCTGAACCGTGCCATGGTGAACAGGACGCCGATGCCCACCACCATCCAATAGTCTCGGCCAAGCGCCTTCAGGTCCCGGCGACGAAGCGGAACCTGCCGGCGGGCTGGCGCGGTGCCTGCGGGCTCCCGCACCGCGAAGACGATCAGCAGGACCGAGATTGCCGCCGGCACGACAGCCCACCAAAGGACAGCGCGGATACGGTCCGCGTATGCGGCCATGAGCACGACCGCCAGCAGCGGGCCGGCAAACGCGCCGACGCTGTCTAGCGCCTGCCGCAGGCCGTATGCGGTACCGCGCAGTTCGGGTGCGGTGACGTCAGCAACCATCGCATCCCGCGGTGCACCTCGGATGCCTTTGCCCACTCGATCGACAAAGCGTGCGGCCAGCACCGCCGCGGCCGACCCGGCGAGCGGAAACACCGGCTTGGACGCGGCGCCAAGCCCGTAACCGATGACCGCCAGCAGCTTGCGCTTGCCGATCCGGTCCGACAGCACGCCGGAGAATACCTTGGTGATCGATGCGGTAGCCTCCGCCACGCCTTCGATCAAACCAACGGCGGCCATGCTGACGCCCAGGGTGTCCACCAGGAACAGCGGCAGCAACGCGTGGATCAGTTCGGACGATACATCCATGAACAGTGACACGAAGCCAAGCGCCCAGACGGTCCGGGGGACGTCGCGGACGCTTGGGTGCTGGCTTGCGGGGCGGGGCACGCCAGCCCCGCGACGTGGCGACGGATCGGAACGATCGTTCAAGGTGGTGCTGTCACATCGTCGTCTGCATGTCGCCGTCGACAGAAATCGCCTGCCCGCTGATCGTGGCCCCGAACGGGCTGGCCAGATACAGTGCCATGTTGGCGATGTCCTGTTGGGTGACGAAGCATTTCAGGCTGGTGGTCGCCACAGTCCGCTCGGTCATCTCATTTTCGGAAATTTTCGCTGCCTCTGCCTTGGCCTTGATCACCGCGCGAATGCGGGGGCCGTCCACCGGTCCGGGCAGGATGGCGTTGACCCGAATGCCGTCCGGGCCAAGCTCGATCGACAGGGACTTGGTGAAACCGATCACGCCCCACTTCGCTGCTGCATACGGGGCCCGCAGCGGGAAACCGAATCGGCCGGCCGCGGACGACAAATTGATGATAGCCCCGCCGCCACTGGCCCGCAGCGCCGGGATCGCGCGCCGCGACATATGGAACATCGACGCAACGTCGATCCGCAGCGTCGCCTCGAGCTGCTCCGGCGTGACATGCTCCACCAGGGCCGTCGGCCCGGCGATCCCGGCATTGTTCAGGAGCACATCCAGCCCGCCCAGGTGATTCACCGCCTTGTCGATGAACGCCTCACACTGTGCCGGGTCGCCGGCATCGGCTTTCATCCCCTCATGGCCGCAGCTTGCCAGGGCGGCCTCATCGACGTCGCTGACGAAGACCCGTGCGCCGCAATAGGCGAAGCTGTGCGCCATCACCCGGCCAATGCCGTTCGCCCCGGCGGAGATCGCGACCCGGTATCCCGTCAGATCGACTGTCAGCGGGCTGTTGGCTCCGTTTACCATGCGACTTTCCCTTTCTGGTGTGTTGGCTAATCTGATCGCGCCGAATGCGGGGGCAGGCAAGGGACGATCATGCCCGGGGCTGCACAGAGAACAAAAACCAGCCGGAGGAAACACGCATGAAACTCGGATTTATCGGTCTCGGCATGATGGGCGCCGGCATGGCGTCCAATCTTCAGAAGGCTGGCCACGAACTGGTGGTGCATGATCTGACGCGCCAGGCTGCCTCCCGGCATCTCGCAGCCGGTGCCACCTGGGCCGATACGCCGCGGGCGGTGGCCGAGGCCTGCGATCTGGTCTTCACCTCGCTGCCGACACCCGCCGACGTGCGCAAGGTCGGCACCGGCGAAGACGGCCTGATCGCCGGGTTCCGCAGGGGGGCGGCATGGTTCGACCTGTCCACCAACGCCGTCGATGTCGTGCGCGACCTGCATGCGGTTTTCGCCGATGGCGGTGTCGACTTCCTCGATGCGCCGGTCAGCGGCGGACCGAAGGGTGCCAATAGCGGTCGCCTGGCAATCTGGGTCGGCGGCGACAAGGCGGTTTACGACCGGTACCATTCCGTCCTGTCGGCCATGGGCGACCAGGCGGCCTATATCGGGCCGATCGGCGCCGGATCGATCGCCAAGCTGGTGCATAACGCAACCTCGGCAGCGGTGAATGTCGTGCTGTCGGAGGTCTTCACCATGGGCATCAAGGCCGGTGTCGAGCCTCTTGCGCTGTTCCAGGCGGTCCGCCAGGGTGCGTCGGGCCGCAGCCGCATGTTCGACCGACTGGCCGACCATTTTCTGACCGGCAGCTACGACCCCGCCGATTTCGCTTTGCGCCTGTTGCACAAGGACGTCTCCCTGGCGTGCCAGCTTGCACGCGATGTGCAGGTGCCGATGCGCCTGACCAACATGGCGCTGATGGAACTGACCGAGGCGCTCAACCGCGGCTGGGGCCAGCGTGACTCACGGGTCGGCTCGCTGCTGCAGCAGGAACGTGCCGGCATCCCACCGATTGCGGTACCGCCCGAGAAGATCAAGGCTGTGCTGGAACAGGACACCAAGTAACGGAGAACAGATCATGCAGTTCGGCGTACTCAGCCCCTTTACCGATACCGGCGGCGATCCCGCGCTGGTACGCGACTATGCGCTGCAGCTTGAGGCAATGGGCGCGGACTTCCTGGAAATCCCCGATCACGTCCTGGGCGGCAACCCGGCCGGCGCTGACGCGCAGGCCGCGATGGCCAACAACCCCTATCACGACCCGTTCGTGCTGCTCAGCTTCCTCGCCGGCTGCACCACCCGGCTCGGCTTTTCCACTGGCGTGCTGATCCTGCCGCAGCGGCAGACCGCCCTGGTCGCGAAGCAGGCCGCGTGCGTTGACGTCCTGTCCGGCGGCGGCCGTTTCCGTCTGGGCATCGGCGTCGGCTGGAATCCGATCGAGTTCACCGGCTTGAACGAGAACTTCCACAACCGCGGCCGCCGCTCGGAGGAGCAGGTGCAGGTCATGCAGGCGTTGTGGGGACAGGATTTCGTCACCTTCAAGGGCCGTTATCACACCCTGGAAGATGCCGGCATCAGCCCGCGCCCGCGGTCCGGCCATATCCCGCTATGGTACGGCGGCCATCACGAGCATACCCTGCCGCGCATCGCCAAGTGGGGCGACGGCTGGATGCCCAACGCGTATCCGCCGGACCAGTCGGCGCTGGATATCTTTGGCGAACTGCGCCGCCTGACCGAGCAGGCCGGGCGCGATCCTGGCAAGATGGGTATCGAGGTCTGGACGTCCTGCGGCGACGGGAACGAAGCCGATTGGCGGAAGGAAGTCGCGTTCTGGAAGCAGGCCGGCGCATCGCATATCTGTCTGACGACGACGTTCCACCGCCGGCATCACAAGCGGATCGCCGGCAAGACGGCCGCCGACCATCTCGCGGCGACCAAACGGTATCGAGAGGCGGTGGTCGACCTGCTGTAATCGCGGCGTCAGTGTCGCGGCGGCGCCCGCCGGATGCCGTTCGCGACCTGATCCGCAAGCTCACTGACCGCGCGCGTCATCGCCGCGACCACGCCGGCATCGCCCGCGCCCTGGACAGGGATGGCGAATGTGCTGTGTTTTGCGAGTAACGTCCGCTCCGCTCGCCCGTCTGTGATGCTCCAGTTTGCCACCATGACGACCTGGTGGTCGGGCCGAGCCTCCAGGGTTTCCACATCCACCAGTACCTGGCGCGCCGGCGATGATGCCGGTTGGGCCGTCGTCACATGCATCGCCGGCAACTGGGTGGTGAGGTCGGCGGCCAGCGCGCGGGCCACGCCGGCCGACAGCCGTTCGGCCCAGTGCCCTGTGTCACTCGGGATCACCTGGCTGCCGCTGCGCGTGATGATGTCTGTGGTGTCGAGGTAGCCGGGCACCCTGACCCGGGCCACCTCGATCACCGGCAGCCGGGACTGTGACGTGGAGGCTGTGACCACCCTCTGGGGATTGCCCAGCACATACATCCTGGGCGGCGGACCGGAGCGGCCGCACGCTGCGAGGAGCAGCAGCACCGCGCCGGACAGCGGCGACAACCGGCGGATCATCGCCCGCTCCTGCCAGTGAGGACCGCGGACGGGTTGCGTTCGATCGTCCGGCTGAAGTCACGCAGTGAGCTGGCACTGGCGGCCAGGTCGCGTATCGTGGCCTCCAGGTCGCCGCGCATGCGTGAGCGTGGCCCTGTGAGGGCATTCAGCGATGCCAGCAAGTTATCTGCCTCCTGTGCCGCGCGGTCGGCCGTCCGCAGCGTCTGGTTCAGGCCGTCGCTGCTTGTATTGAGCTGGCGCTGCGCGTCCAGGATCAGGCCATCCAGATGATGCAGCGTCGTTGACGCGTCCGTCTGCAGCTGCCGGACGGCTGTGTCGGTTGTTGCCAGCGTCTGGGTAGCCGCTTCCATGCTGCGGCTGGCATTGTCGGACAGGCCATCAAGCCTGGCGTTCAGATGTTCGGTCAGCCGCTCCACCACGGTCAGGGTCCGTTGCAAATC
>DAICYU010000328.1 GCA_027311485.1 Acetobacteraceae bacterium | reverse complement strand
GGAACCCCGCATGGTCGAGCGCCTCGCGCATCCGCCATATCGCGGCGGAGGACACACCCGTGCCGATCAGATAGCGCAGCTCCGCCTGGCTGCGGTATCGCCTAAGCGCGCCCGGCGCGTGGCGTTCCAGCACGGCATAGCTTTCCGCCGGGTCCAACCCCTCCAGGAACCGGCCGCCATGCGTGTCCAGCCGGAAGGAAAGCTCACCCGCGGCCGCCGCCTCGGGAAACCGGGCGCACACGGCCAGGGAGTCGCTCACCTCGCGGCCGAAATAATCCACCAGTACCGTCACCGGCTCCCCCGGGAAGGTCTCGCGGAACATTTCCGCCGCCCGCACGGTCGATCCGGCATAGCCGATCAGGGAGTGCGGCATGGTGCCGAAGCCGCTTTCGGCGCCGAACCAATGCGCCGTGCCGTCATTGGCATTGCCGATGAAGCCCTTCGCGCCTTCCCGCCGAGCAGCGGCGCTGCCGACGGATGCGGCGTAGGCCATCATGTCCTGCATTTCGCCGCCGGCGCAGTGGCGGGCTTCCATCGCCAGGAAGCTTGCGTTCGGCAGGGCCATCGACATCTGGTAGGCGTTGTGCGCGGCGACGCAGGCCGGCCCGATCTTCTGCAGCAGGATGGTTTCAAGGTCCGACAGGTGAACCATGCTGCCGGTCAGGTAAACGATCGGTTCACCGGCGCCGACCCAGTCCCCCTCCTGGTAAACCAGATTGACGTCGACCGGGCTGTTGCGCAGGTCGGACACGGTTTGCAGCCAGTCCAGCATCAGCCGCGGCGCGCAGACCACCGGGCGGCGCAGGAAGATCGCATAGGTGACGCGCTTATCCCCGAACCGCGCTACGATGCGCTTGGTGCGGTTGAAGTAGCTGTCGGTCCGCGCTGCTATGTCCGCGGTCAGGTCGTCCACGGCAGCCGCCTTACTGCGCAGCCAGGGCGGGAACCGGCAGGCGTCGCGCCTTCAGCTCCTCGGCCACCAGGAACGCCAGCTCCAGGCTCTGCTCCGCATTCAGTCGCGGGTCGCAGAACGTCTCATACCGCTCGCCCAGGTCGGCCTCGGACAGGCGGTGCGCGCCGCCGGTGCATTCGGTGACGTTCTGGCCGGTCATTTCCACATGCACGCCGCCGCCCCAGGAGCCTTCGGCCGCATGCACGTCGAAGAAGCCACGCACCTCCTTCAGGATCGCGTCGAAGTTGCGGGTCTTGATCTTGCTGCCGGTGGTAATGGTGTTGCCGTGCATCGGGTCACACAGCCAGACCACTTTGCGCCCCTCCCGCTCCACCGCGCGCACCAGGGCGGGCAGTTTCGCGCCCACCTTTTCGGCGCCCATGCGGCTGATCAGCGTGATGCGGCCGGCTTCGTTCGTCGGGTTCAGCACATCCAGGATGCGCAGCAGGTCATCCGGCTCCTGCGACGGGCCCACCTTCATGCCCAGCGGGTTCTGCAGCCCGCGCAGGAACTCCACATGCGCGCCATCCAGTTGCCGCGTGCGGTCGCCGATCCACAGGAAATGCGCGGAGCAGCCGTACCAGTCACCGGTGGTGGAGTCGATCCGGCTCAACGCCTGCTCATACGGCAGCAGCAGGGCTTCGTGGCTGATGTAGAAATCCGTCTCCCGCAGGTCGCGCGTCGTCGCGCTGGTCATGCCGCAGGCGGCCATGAATGACAGCGTTTCGTCGATGCGGTGCGCCAGGTCCTGGTAGCGTTCAGCCAGCGGCGACCGCTCCACGAAGCCCAGGTTCCAGCGATGCACCTCATGCAGGTCGGCGTAACCGCCCGAGGAGAACGCGCGCAGCAGGTTCAGCGTGCTGGCCGACTGGAAATAGCCGAACTCCATCCGCGCCGGGTCCGGGGTACGCGCCTCGGCGGTGAACTCCGGCCCATTGACGATATCGCCGCGGTAGCTGGGCAGCGTCACGCCGTTCTGCGTTTCGGTGTCCGAGGAGCGCGGCTTGGCGAACTGCCCGGCCATCCGCCCCATCTTCACCACCGGCAGGCTGGCGCCGAAGGTCAGCACCACCGCCATTTGCAGCAGCACGCGGAAGGTGTCGCGAATTACGTTGGCGGTGAAGTCCGAGAAGCTTTCGGCGCAGTCGCCACCCTGCAGCACGAACGCCTTGCCTTCGGCCGCCAGCGCGAGGTGCGCCTTCAGGCGCCGTGCCTCCCCGGCAAAGACCAGCGGCGGATAGCGCCGCAGGCGCTGTTCCATGGCTTCCAGCTTCGCAAGGTCCGGATAGGCGGGCACCTGCCGGATCGGGCAGTCGCGCCAGGAATCAGGGGTCCAGGAACCGGATGACGAAAGGCGGTTTACGGACGGGGCGGCTGGGGTCGTGGATGGCATAACAATCTCCTTGCTCAAGTTATGCCGCGAAACCACGCCGATGGCTACTGTCGCGGGTTATTGGCATGACAGCCTTGCGGTCCGGCGCGCGTCGCCTAGCATCGGCCGCCCACTGGTCATAGGCAGACGATGATCCCTCGCATTGCATTCGATCCCACCGCACCGGCGCCACTGGACGGCATTCGTGTGGTGGATCTGTCCCGGCTGGTGGCCGGCAACATGGTCAGCCTGCAACTCGCCGACCAGGGTGCCGAGGTGATCAAGATCGAGGACCCGAAGGTCGGCGATCCGCTGCGCGCGTGGCGGGTGAACGGATTGTCGCTGCACTGGAAGGTCTACGCCCGCAACAAGAAAAGCGTCGCCATGGACCTGCGGCCGCAGGCCGGGCGCGACGCGCTGGCCGATCTGCTGGCCAGCAGCCAGGTGATGATCGAGAACTATCGCCCCGGCACGCTGGAATCGATGGGCCTGGCCCCGGCGGCGCTGCATGCGCGCAATCCCGGTCTGATCATCGTCCGCATCACCGGCTTCGGCCAGGACGGCCCGTACCGGGACCGTCCCGGCTTCGGCACGCTGGTCGAGGCGATGTCGGGTTTCGCGGCGAAGAACGGCTACGACGACCGCCCGCCCGTGCTGCCGCCGCTGGCGATGGCCGACATGGTATCGGGCCTTTACGGCGCCTACGCCGTGATGGTCGCGCTGCGGGTCGTGGAGCGTGGCGGCCCCGGCCAGGTCATCGACCTGCCGCTGCTCGACCCCATGATCTCGGTGCTCGGCCCCGACGCCGCCGCCTATCGTGTCTCCGGCGAGAAACCGCGCCGCACCGGCAGCCGGTCGCTGACGACCTCCCCCCGCAATGTCTATGCCACCAGCGACGGGCGGTTCGTGGCGATTTCGGCCTCCATCCAGGCGATGGCGGAGCGGCTGTTCCGGGCCATCGGGCGGGATGACATGATCACCGATCCGCGCTTCCGCACCAACACCGACCGGGTGCGCAACATCGACGCTTGCGACGGCGCGGTGGCGGCCTGGATCGCCGAACGCACCCTGGCGGAAAACATGCGGGTGTTCGAAGCGGCCGAAGTCACCGCCACCCCGATCTACGAGATCGACCAGTTGCTGGAGGACCCGCACGTGCAGGAACGCGGCGTGCTGGTCGAGGCACCGGATGACGAGGCCGGGTCGGTGGTGATGCACAACGTGATTCCCCGCCTCTCGGAAACACCGGGCCGGTTGCGAACCCCGGCGCCGGGGCTGGGGCAGCATACGCGGGCGGTGCTGGAATCGATTGGATACGACGAAGAAAGAATGTCCGGCCTGGCTGCCGCCGGTGTGATCAGGGAGGGATGAGAGATGCGCGATGATCTGCCGGTATGGCGGTCCTTGATGTTCGTTCCGGTGACAGTCGACAAATTCGTCCGCACCGCGGCGGATCGCGGCGCCGACGCGATCATCCTGGACCTGGAGGACGCGGTGGCGCCGTCGCAGAAAGCGCATGCGCGCACGCTGATCGCCGACGCGATCCCACATGTCTCCCGCAACGGCGCGGACGTGGTGGTGCGGGTCAACCGGCCCTGGCGCATGCTGGTGCGGGATCTGGAAGCCGCCGTCATCCCGGGCGTGGCCGCGCTGGCGCTGACCAAGGTGGACAGCCCCGAGCACGTCTGCGCTGTCGCGGACATCGTCGCGGAACTGGAAGCTGAACGCGGCCTGCCATCCGGCGGCATCCGGTTCCTGGTGATGGTGGAGAACGCCGCCGGCTTCTTCCGCATCGATGCCATCGCCCGCGCCCATCCGCGCATTATCGGCCTCAGCCTGGGATCGGAGGATTTCGCCGCCGATGTCGGCATGCAGGCGGAACCCGAAGGGCTGTTCTACCCCAAGCAGCAGGCCGTGTTCGCCGCCCGTGCCGCCGGGGTTCTGCCGATGGGCTTCGTCGGTTCGATCGCCGATTTCCGCGACCAGGACGCCTTCCGCGCCATCGTCCGCCGTTCCCGCCGCCTGGGATTCATGTGCGCCAGCGCCGTGCATCCGCTGCAGGTGCAGGTGCTGAATGAGGAATTCTCCCCCGACCGGGCGGAGGTGGAACGGGCGGAGCGGATGATCGCCGCCTACGACGCCGCCTATGCGGCCGGTCTCGGCGCGGTGCAGTTCGAGGGCGCGATGATCGACGTGCCCGTGGTGGAGCGGGCCCGGACGGTGGTGCGGCGCGCAGCCGCACTGCGCCGAAGGCAAGCCACGACCGCCCGGGGGACCTGAACGGAGGATTGCGGCAACAAGCTGCGCGATATTTGATCAGCGGCGTTACTGCATTCCCGGCAATCTCCGCTACTGTCGGCCGGCGCCGCACCCGGAAGGGGCAGCGGCTTTATCAGGGGGAACAACGTCAGATGATCAAGGTAAGCGTGCTGTATCCAGGTGGCCCGGACGCGAAGTTCGACATGAACTACTACTGCACAAGCCACATGCCGATGGTGCAACGGACACTCGGTTCGGCCTGCAAAAAAATCGCCGTGGAACAAGGCCTTGGCGGCGGCGCCCCGGGTTCGGCGGCGCCCTATGTGGCGATGGGCCATCTTTATTTCGATTCCATGGCCGACTTCCAGGGCGGCTTCGCCAAGCATGGCGAGACCTTCATGGCCGACGTGCCGAACTACACCAACGTCCAGCCGGTGATCCAGATCAGCGAAGTGAAGGTCTGAAGGCCAGAGCATGATCGCCTGAGGCTGAAAGCCGGAAGGCGTGAATCATGCGATCAAACAATGACGTCAGCAGCATGATCGGGGCAACGCGACTCGATCATGCTGCTGACCATGATCGCCTGAGGCTGAAAGCCGGAAGGCGTGAATCATGCGATCAAACAATGACGTCAGCAGCATGATCGGAGTAACGCGACTCGATCATGCTCCTGACTATGATCGCCTGAGGCTGAGAGCCGGAAGGC
>DAICYU010000327.1 GCA_027311485.1 Acetobacteraceae bacterium | reverse complement strand
GCTTTCGCAGGGCTGCCGATGCCCAGCAGCGTCTGGGACGGATGATACACAGAATGAAATGGTCGTGTGTTCACCGAAATAGGCTGTATCCCATCTCGCAACGTTGTGGCCTAAGATCGCGGTTCCTGATCAAGTAGTTGCACCGTGGCGGCAGGGTGGTGATGTTTCAGTCGTTATTCGAATCCGGTCTGGCACCGCATGGTATTTGCCTCCTCTGGGATCCCGCGCTGCTGTGGCTGCATGCGACTTCGGACCTTCTGATTGGCATCTCCTACTATGTCATACCGCTCGGGCTTGCGTGGCTGACGATCCGGCGACGGGATCTGATCTTCGGCTGGATGTTCTGGCTGTTCGCCCTGTTCATCCTGGCCTGCGGCACCACCCATTTCATGGATGTCTGGGTCTTGTGGCACCCGGACTACGGCGTGCAGGGGCTGTTGAAAGCTTTCACCGCCGTCGCCTCGGTCCTGACAGCCAGCCTGCTCTGGGTCATCGTGCCCCGGCTGCTGGCGATCCCCACGCCGGAACAGCTCAAGCGTGTCTCAAACCAATTGACGGAAGAGACGGTGCGGCATGAACGGACCGCCGAGCAACTGCGACGGTCGGAGGAGAGCTTCCGGCTGCTGATCGAGAGCGTCAGGGACTACGCCGTCTTCATGATGGACCGGGCCGGGCGCATCACCTCCTGGAACGTCGGCGCGCAGAACATCACCGGCTTTCGGCAAGACGAGATCATCGGCCAGCACTACGCCCGCTTCTTCACGCCCGAGGATCAGGCGGGCGGCAAGCCGATGCGCATGATGGTGACCGCCGAAGCGGAAGGCGTGTGCCATGATGAAGGCTGGCGCGTCCGCAAGGACGGAACGCTGTTCATCGCCGATTCGACGATCCACTCCATCGTCGATGACGACGGCGTCCTGATCGGCTTCAGCAAGGTGACACGGGATATCACCCAGCGGCGCCAGGCGGAGCGAGACCTGGAACAGGCGCGCAGCGCGCTGGCGCAATCGCAGAAGATGCAGGCCGTGGGTCAATTGACAGGCGGCATCGCGCACGATTTCAACAACATGCTGACCGCGGTCCTGGGTGGGGTGGAACTGATCGAGACGGCGCGTGAGGCGGTCAGCCCGTCCGTCGCCCGCACCATCCGCATGATCCGCCGAGCCGCGGACCATGGCGCCGAGTTGACGACGCGGCTGTTGGCGTTTTCGCGCAAGCAGACGCTGATACCCGGTATTACCGACCTCAACCGGCTGGTTTCGGAAACCATGGAACTGCTGCGCCGGACGCTGGGCAATTCGATCACGTTAGAAATGGAACTTTCTTCTGACGTGTGGCCGATTTTCGTCGACGCGAACCAGGTGGAGGCGGCGCTGCTGAACCTGGCGGTCAATGCGCGCGATGCAATGGCCGATGGTGGGACGCTGACCATCACCACCGGCAATATCCACCTTGATGAGCAATATTCCCGCCATCATGACGAAATCGCGTCCGGCGACTATGCCTTCATCGCCGTTCGGGACACCGGCTGCGGCATGCCGTCGGACGTGCTGGAACATGCGCTGGAGCCGTTCTACACGACGAAGGGCGTCGGCAAGGGCACCGGCCTGGGCCTGAGCCAGGTTTACGGCTTCGTCAAGCAATCCGGTGGGCATGTGGAGCTGCAGAGCCGCGTCGGCGCGGGAACGACCGTAATGATGTACTTCCCGCGCTCACACGCCGAGGCAGCGGTAGCGGGGCAGGCGGTGAGCCGGAGCGGACCGGCGCTGCCGACCGGCACGGAGAAGATCCTGATCGTCGAAGATGAGGAGGAGGTGCGCGCCTACAGTGTCACCGCTGCCCGTCATCTGGGCTACGATGTCATCGAGGCGCGCGACGCCCAGACCGCGCTCTCCTTGCTTCAGGAGAAGGCCGGGATCAGCCTGCTGTTGACCGATGTCGGCCTGCCGGGTGTTGATGGCCGTGACCTTGCCCGGATGGCGCAGTCAGCGCATCCGGCGCTGAAGATTGTGTTCACCAGCGGCTATGCGCAGCCGACTCTTGCGGAGCTTGGCCTGCTCGACCGTGGCGTACGGCTGTTGCCGAAACCGTTCCGGATCGAGGATCTGGCCCACGCCCTGCGGTCCGCCTTGGATGCGGACCGGGGCGATACGGACGAGGGAACGAAAGCAAGCGGATAAGGCGTGGCGGTGACGATCAGGCGATCTTCATCTCGATGCGCGGCGGCGATTTCAGCGTCTGCAGGATCACGCAATACCGTTCCGTGGTCTGGATCATCCGTTCCAGCTTCGCCGCGTCGGCGTCGCAATCGACCTCGAACCGCACGGTGATCTCGGTCAGCCCGATCGGCGCAGACCGATCGACCCCCAGCGTGCCGCGCGCGTCCCACATGCCTTCGGCGATCACCTTGCCGCCGCGGATGGTCACGCCCATGGCGGTGGCCACGGCGCGCAGCGTGACCCCGGCGCAGCCGACCAGGGCTTCCAGCAGCATGTCCGCCGAACACGCCAGCGCACCGGAGCCACCGCCGGCCTTGTGCAACCCGGCTGTGACCTTGCCGTGCCAGGCGTCGACCACGATGGCGATATCGTTCGGGTCCAGGCTGCCTTCGGCGTGGGCGGCGACGCGCGCGGCATCCGGCTGGTCGCGATAGAGTTGCTTCAGCGGTGCCTGCACGGCGCGGAGTTCGTCTGCATTCATGATCTGGTTTCCTGCGTGATTGGGCCGGTTTGACTGTGCCGGCGGCGGTTGTCCGGGCGATTATTGTGCCGGCGGCTCATCCAGGCGGACGACGATGCCGCGCAGTTCGGGCGATGGCGCGGGATAGCGTTGCATCACCAGCGGGTCGTGCCCGGGAACGATCAGCTCGGGTGACGCGGCGTGTGCCCGCAGTGTATCGAACGCATCCAGCATCTCGCCTATGTGCAGCGCCGTAGTGAACGGGCGGTATGTTTCCATGTTTTCGTAGAAATGCGTGACGTCGGAGGCAAGTACAACCACACCGCGTTTGGTATTGACCTTGACGAACTGAAGTCCGGCCGAGTGTCCGCCAGTCGGGACCAGGCTGATGCCCGGCAGGATATCGGCCGGCCCGTTATGATAGACCACCCGGCCGTCGAAGTTCAGTCGGACGATGCCGCAGACGTCATCCGGCTCGAAGCTGCGGGCCAGCTGGCGATGCCGCATGTAGCGGCCAACGGCGTAATGCATTTCCGGTTCCTGCAGATGGAACCGCGCCTTGGGGAATTTGTGGAAGTTGCCGACGTGATCATAATGCATGTGGGTCAGGATCACGTCCTCCACAGCGGCCGGATCGACGCCCAGCAGGGACAGCGAATCGATCGGGTCCCGTTCCAGCGTGCGGCCGCGCTTGCCGCCGCTTTCGGCGGTGAAACCGATATCGATCACCACAGCGCGGTCGGCATTGCGGGCCAGCCAGACGAAATAGTCCATCGGCATCGGCCCGTCATGCGGGTCGCCGCCGATGAAATGTTCATGCCGCCGAGCGGGCCGGGTCGCGTAGCGCAGGGCAAAAAGTTCGTATTCGGCAGTCATGCTCAGGCCTCTCCCTGACAGGCGATGATATCCGGCATCACATGCCGGGTGAAAAGGTCGATGGAGTTCAGCGCTTCGTCGCCGGTGATGTCACCGAAGGCGAAACGGCACAGCAGGTAGTTCAAGCCGCCTTCATTGATGGTGTGAAGCAGCGCATCCCGCACCTTGTCCGGCGTTCCCGCCACTGCCCGTCCTTGTGCCTCGGCGTCCTCATACCGCTCGGGGAACACGGCGTGCGGCGAAGGCATCTGGCCATGCGCCAGCCACAGCTTCAGGAAGCTGGCCCGCCATTTCGCGTAGCCGCGGCGGGCAATCTGCAGCGCCTCCGCCTCGGTTTCAGCAACGACAACGTGCCGGCCGACGCCCATCAGCGGCATGTCCGCGGGATCATGACCCAGCGCCTGCCATTCCGCCCGGTAACGGTCGGTCAGCGCCCGCATGCCGGTGCCGCGCAGGTTGCCGACGATATTGACCCGGTTCTGCGCCGCCCACGGGATTGCCTCCGGCCGGCCCAGCCCGTACCACAGCGGCGGATGCGGCGCCTGAAACGGCGCCAGCTCCATTGGCACGTCCCGATACTTGTAATATTTGCCCTCGAACGTCAGCGTCGGTCCGGCCATGCCGCGCAACAGCACCTCCAGCGCTTCAGCGTACATCGCCGGGGTCTGTTCCGGATCGAGGCCGTAATAGCGCAGTTCAATCGGTGAAATGCCCCGCCCGACGCCAAGCTGGAAACGCCCGCCGCTCATGTGATCCAGCATGCAGATCTCCTCCAGCAGCTTGATCGGGTGATATAGTGGCAGCAGGTACACCAGCGGCCCGAACCGCAGCCGCCGGGTGCGCTGCGCCACAGCGGCAAGCCACACACCTGGCGACGGCGCCACGCCCAGCGGCGTCGCATGATGTTCGGCCACATGATACGCGTAGAACCCGGCCCGGTCATAGGCCCCGACCAGCGTCAGCCGCTCCTCGAAAAACCGATCGAGCGGGGCGAGACCTCGATCCATATGGTCGAAGACGCCGAGTTTCATGGACGTGCGTTCCCTTGGGCTTTGCCGTTCGTCGTAGTAGCGGACCGGAGTGTTGTCCAGGTCGGCGGACCATGGCGCCGGTTCAGCATTTGTTAACCCCTTTCGTGCCATTCTCCGGGCATGGACGGTGCCGCTTCCGACTGCGATTCCGACCTGGGCCGGACCCACATCGGGCAAGCCGACCACGCCCAGGCTGACCAGGCCGCCTACGTCTCCGGTCTGAGGGCGTTGCGCGACGGCGCTGCCGCGGCGGCGATGCCACTACTGGAACAGTCGGTGCACAACCACCCCGCCGACCCCGGCCGGCGGCGCAACCTGGTGCGCGCCCTGCTGGCAACGCACCAGCACACCGCCGCGGTTTGGCAGGCCCGCGACGGCCTGGCGCACGCGCCCGACGACGCGGAGCTTCACTTTGCACTGGGCTCAGCTCTGGCCGCCCTGGGCCAGCCGCATCGCGCCGGCGCCGCCTTCGCGCAGGCGCTCGCGCTGCGTCCCGGCCATGCGCCGACATGGCTCAACATGGCGAACGCGTCCGCCGACCTGGACGACCTGAGCGCGGCGGAAACCCTGTGCCGGATGGCGGTCGGCCTGGACCCGGGCGTGCCGGAGGCACAGGCCAGCCTGGGCTATATCCTGACCCGTCAGGGTCAGCTGACGAAGGCCGTGGCGGCGTGTGACGCGGCAATCCGGCTGCGGCCGGACTTCG
>DAICYU010000326.1 GCA_027311485.1 Acetobacteraceae bacterium | reverse complement strand
TATGGACGATACAGCAGCGGTTGACGGCTTCGCCGCGACCATGGGTGGGAAGATGCTCGATGTGGTGCTGGTGAACGCCGGCGTTGCCGGGCCGGAGCACCGCAGCGCCAGCGCCGCGACAGCGGCCGAGATCGGCGCGTTGATGTTCACCAACGCCATTGCTCCGGTGCGGCTGGCACGTTCCCTGGCCGGTCATGTGCGGCCTGGGAACGGCGTTATTGCCTTCACCTCCTCGGTGATGGGAAGCGTGGCGCTGAACACAGGCGGGCACGAGCTGTACCGGGCCAGCAAGGCGGCCCTGAATTCCCTGTCCCGCGGGCTTTGGGGTGAATTGCAGGGACGCGACCTAACCTTGCTGTCATTGCACCCGGGTTGGGTACGGACAGATATGGCAGGGCCGAGTGCGCCGGTATCGGTGGAGGATAGTGCCGCCGGCCTGGTGAAGGTGATCGAAGACCAAGCCGGCGCGCATAAGCATCTGTTTATCGACTACCAGGGGAACGAAATGGCTTGGTAGCCTTCCGTGGGATGGAGGTGGATCAGACCTCCACCTCCTGCTCCCGGTCCGCGCCGCCGTCGTCGTCGCCTTCCGGCTTCGGCAACGCCGGCAGAGCCGCCTCGGTGATCTCAAACTCCAGCTTGTTGTCCTTCAGGGTCACCTTGACTGCGCCACCCTTCACCAGCTTGCCGAACAGCAATTCCTCGGCGAGCGGCTTTTTGATGTACTCCTGGATCACGCGGGCGAGTGGGCGAGCGCCATACAGCCGGTCGTAGCCACGTTCGGCCAGCCACTCCTTGGCGGCGGACGACAACTCGATCGTCACGTTCCGGTCGGCCAATTGGGCCTCCAGCTGCATGACGAACTTCTCGACCACACGGCCCACGATCTCCGGCGTCAAGCCGGCGAAGGTGATCGTGGCGTCCAGCCGGTTGCGGAACTCCGGCGTGAACAGGCGCTTGATCGCGTCGTCATCCTCGCCCTGGCGGACATCACGGCCGAAGCCGATCGCCTCCTTGGCCATGTCCGACGCACCCGCGTTGGTGGTCATAATCAGGATGATGTTGCGGAAATCGACCGTCTTGCCGTTATGGTCGGTTAATTTCCCGTGGTCCATTACCTGCAGCAGGATGTTGAACAGGTCCGGGTGGGCCTTTTCGATCTCATCCAGCAACAGCACCGCATGCGGATGCTGGTCGATCGCATCGGTCAGCAGACCACCCTGGTCGAACCCGACATAACCCGGCGGTGCGCCGATCAGGCGAGAGACGCTGTGCCGCTCCATATATTCCGACATGTCGAAACGGATCAGCTCGATGCCCATGGTGGAGGCGAGCTGACGGGCCACTTCCGTCTTGCCGACGCCGGTGGGGCCGGAGAACAGGTAGTTGCCGATCGGCTTTTCCGCTTCGCGCAGGCCGGCACGGGCCAGCTTGATCGCGGCGGACAGAGCCTCGATCGCCTTGTCCTGGCCGAACACCATGGACTTCAGGTCACGCTCAAGGTTGCGCAGCGTTTCCTTGTCATCGGCCGAGACGGACTTGGGAGGAATCCGGGCGATCTTCGCCACGATCTCTTCCACGTCGCGCAGAGTGACGGTCTTCCGCCGCTTGTGCTCGGGCAGCAGCATGCGGGAGGCGCCAACCTCATCGATCACGTCGATCGCCTTGTCCGGCAGCTTGCGGTCGTTGATGTACTTGGCCGAAAGCTCGACGGCGGCACGGATCGCCTCGTCGGTGTAGCGGACCTTGTGGTGCTTCTCGTAGTTCAGTTTCAAGCCGCGCAGGATCTTCACGCTGTCCTCCAGCGACGGCTCATTGACGTCGATCTTCTGGAAGCGACGGACCAGGGCGCGGTCCTTCTCGAAGTAGTTGCGGAACTCCTTGTACGTCGTGCTGCCGATGCACCGCAGGCTGCCGGAAGCCAGGGCCGGCTTCAGCAGGTTTGAAGCATCCATGGCGCCACCGCTCGTCGCGCCCGCACCGATGACGGTGTGGATCTCGTCTATGAACAGGATCGCGCCCGGCTGGTTCTCCAGCTCGTTTACCACGGCCTTTAGCCGTTCCTCGAAGTCACCGCGGTAGCGGGTGCCGGCCAATAGCGCGCCCATATCGAGCGCGAAGATCGTGGACTTGGCCAGGACTTCCGGCACATCGCCCTCAACAATCCGCTTCGCGAGCCCCTCGGCAATCGCCGTCTTGCCGACGCCGGGGTCGCCCACATACAGCGGGTTATTCTTGGTGCGGCGGCACAGGATCTGGATAGTCCGCTCGATTTCCAGGTCGCGGCCAATCAGCGGGTCGATCTTGCCCGCCATCGCCTTCTTGTTCAGGTTGACGCAATAATTGGACAGCGCGTCCTGGCTGCGTCGGTTCGGCTTTTCCTCCCGCTCCTGCTCCGGCTGGTTGCCTTCGCCCGGCTGGTTGGAGGTGCCGCTGACCGGACGCTGCGCCGAGCGGCCAGGCGCCTTGGCGATGCCGTGGCTGATGAAGTTCACGGCGTCCAGACGGGTCATGTCCTGCAGTTGCAGGAAATAGACCGCATGGCTCTCGCGTTCGCTGAAGAGCGCGACCAGCACGTTGGCGCCGGTGACCTCGTCACGGCCAGACGATTGAACATGGATGGCGGCGCGTTGCACGACACGCTGGAACCCGGCGGTCGGCTTCGGATCACCCGGACGGTCGGTGGCGAGACCGGCCAGATCCTTGTCGAGGAATTCGGTCAGATCGCTGCGCAGCTTATCCAGATCCACGCCGCATGCACGAAGCACCGTGGCTGCGTCGGTATCGTCGGCGAGACCGAGGAGCAGATGCTCGAGCGTGGCATATTCGTGTCGCCGTTCGCTGGCGAGGGACAAGGCGCGGTGAAGCGTCTGTTCAAGGTTTCGTGAAAGCATCTGAGACGCTCCTACACGCTTGCGGTCAAGCTGGCGGCCCCTAGGGGGACCAACCCCAAGGCGGCCAAAACGTATGCGGATGGGAAGGCGGGCCCGCCCAATCTCATGGTGCCGCGGCCGAACGCGTTATGTTCATCATTCCTTCTCGATCGTGCATTGCAAGGGGTGCTGGTTCTGCCTGGCGAGGTCCATGACCTGGGTGACCTTGGTTTCGGCAACTTCATAGGTGTACACGCCGCATACACCCACCCCGCGGCGATGGACGTGCAGCATGATGCGGGTCGCCTCCTCCCGCGATTTCTGAAAAAAGCGCTCCAGAACGTGTACGACAAACTCCATGGGAGTGTAGTCGTCGTTCAGCATCAGCACCTTGTACATCGCCGGCTTGCGGGTTTTGGGACGAGCCTTGACGACGACCCCTGTGTTGGGTCCCTCCGTCGTCCCGCCTCCGCGCTTGTCGTTGTCACTCATTGTGTTCGCATCCATTCGCAGTCCCGCGCGCATCCAGCACGATGCCGCCTAAACTAGCCGCCACTTTCTTCCGGCGACGTGCCTGACTCGTTCAGCCGAACCCGTTTTGTCTGGCTTGAGGATCAAGCATATCGGAAGGCCCTGGCCAGATAAAAGAGGAACGACGCGTCTGTTCAATCACTGACGATTGCGCCGTCTGGTCATGACCGCAAGAGGCTTCTGCGACCAAATCTCAAGGATGCGTTCGTATCAGCGACCACCGCGGGCGAAGATGGTCACGTGAGGGCAAAAACAAAGGCCCGGACAAATGCCCGGGCCCTGTCAGATCATCTGAGTCAAATCATCAGCAACCGGTGGTGCCGAACGACTACGGTCGTTCCCACCCGGCGGCTGCCTGGGCCGGATTCAGGCGGCCTTGGCGAACTTCTCAACCGCAACCGTCACGCGGGCGGTCAGCGGGGCCAGCGCCTGCTCGGTCAGCTTGAACGACGCATCGGTCAGCTTGCCGGACTCGGCGATGGTCTTCTCCAGGGTTGAACGGGCGAAGGCCGCCTGCAGGTCCACCGCGTCCTTCAGGGACTTCACGCCGGAAAGCGCCTTGAAGGTGGAGAGGCTTTCCTCGATCGACGCCTGCGCTGCCGAAGCAATGTGCTTGGACAGATCCTGCACGCCAGTGGCCCAGATCTGGCTGGACTTGATCAGGGCTTCCATGTTGCCCTGGCTGAATACAACGAACTCTTCGGCTGTCTTCATGGCTTTCTCCATACCTTCCTTCATCTTGATTTGAGCCGGCTGAGGGGTCGCAGATGTCTTTGCGACATTGTCCTTCAGGGTCTGCACGGTCGCGTCGATCGCAGCAGGGGATTCCTTTTCCGGCGCGGCCGGGACTTCCGTAATCTTGGCCTTCATGGTGTAGCCTCTTTCGATACGATGTCGTAAATTGGCATGCCTGCACCTGCGATCAGTCTACCGACCGGCCATGCATGCTAGTTGCGAGGCCTCCCATTTGCTGCACCGCAACACGAAGCTGATATAGAACCCGCGGGCGACGCGATCAAGCAGATTTTTGTGCACTGCACAAAAATCCTTGGAACCCGTTCGCCCCGCATGGCGGATACGACCGCCAAAAGTACCCGAATCAGCCTTGACCATTGCATGAGGGCCGGCCTGTAACGTCCTGTCGCTTTTCGCTTTTTCGTTGCTTTCGCGCTGGACATCGCACGATCGGAAAACGTAAAGTCCCGGTATTGTTGAGGAAGGGACGACGATGGCTCGGTTTGCGTGCCGCATGCGCAAGCATGTCGTGTGCTGTGTAATGCTCACCGCGACCTTCACGTTCTGGGGCTTCGCGCCCGCCGCGCACGCCCAGATCGGGTCGGCACGCTACAGTTCCATTGTCGTGGATGCCAGCAGCGGCGATGTGCTGGAGGATGTGAACGCCGACCAGCCCCGGCGTCCTGCCAGCCTGACCAAGATGATGACCCTGTACATGACGTTCGAAGCGCTGCGCGACCGGCGTATCACGATGGATGAGACGGTCCCGGTTACGCCGCACGCAGCGTCCATGGAACCGTCAAAACTCGGCCTTGTCCCCGGCACGCGCCTGACGGTCGAGCAGGCGATCCTCGGCCTGGTCACCAAGTCAGCCAACGACGCCGCTTCGGCACTTGGCGAGTTCCTGGGCGGCAGTGAAGACCGGTTTGCCCAAATGATGACCCTGCGCGCCCGCGCCCTGGGTATGGGCCATACCACGTTCGAGAATGCGTCGGGCCTGCCAGACCCGGGGCAGTGGACCACCGCGCGCGATCTGGCGGTGCTTGCTCGGCACCTGGTCACCGATTTCCCCGGGTATTATCGGTATTTCTCGACGCCGAGCTTCACGTGGCACCGGCAGGTGATTTTCAACCATGACAATATGCTGCGCACCTATCCAGGC
>DAICYU010000325.1 GCA_027311485.1 Acetobacteraceae bacterium | reverse complement strand
GATCTGGGAACGGCACGGCATCAAGCAGGCCGGGTTCTGGACCACCGTCATCGGCGAATCGAACCAGACCCTGTACTACATGCTGGCCTGGGACTCCCTCGCCGACCGCGAGAAGAAGTGGAACGCCTTCCAGGCCGACCCGGAATGGCACGCCGCGCGGGCACAGACCGAGGCCAACGGCCCGATCGTCGCCAAGGTCACCAACTACATCCTCGGCCCCACTCCCTACTCCGCCGTGAAGTGACGCAGCTGCGGATGGTCCTCCGTACGGATCATCCGCTGTCCCTGGACGCTTCTCGGCCGATATGTTGCATTGCACGGAAAACACTGGAGACTGTGCATGCCGGCTATCGACGCAAACAGGCTGCTTCGCGACCTCTACGCGCTGCGGGAAATCGGTAAATACAAGACAGGCGTGCACCGCCCCACCTTTTCCCCGCAGGACATCGAATCCCGGCAATGGCTGGCCACACGCCTCGGTGAAGCCGGCCTCGATCCCGTCATCGACGGCATCGGCAACGTGCTGGGCCATGACCCGGCGCCCGGCCGCAAGCTGCTGCTGGGCAGCCATATCGAAACCCAGAACCATGCCGGCTGGCTCGACGGCGCGCTGGGCGTCATCTACGGGCTGGAGATCGCGCGCACCTTGGGCCACGGCATCGACGTGGCGGCCTGGGTGGATGAAGAAGGCCATTTCGGCTCGTTCATCGGCAGCCGGTCGTTCTGCGGCCAGCTGACCGAGGACGAAATCGATCAGTGCGCGAACCGCGAAACCGGCACATCCCTGCGTGAAGCGCTGCAACAGGCCGGCTATGCCGGCCGCCCCCGCATCGAAGTCGATCCCGCCCGCTACAGCGGCTACCTGGAAGCCCATATCGAACAGGGCGCGGAGCTGGAGCAGCTTGGCCTGCGCATCGGCATCGTCACCGCCATCGTCGGCAGCCGCCGCTTCAGGATCAGTTTCACCGGTCAGCAGAATCACGCCGGCACAACCCGCATGGCGGTGCGCAAGGATGCCGGCGTCGCGCTGGTGAAGCTGGTGGCCGGGATCGAGGCCCGCTTCCCCGCCATCGCCAACAAGCGCACCGTCTGGACCACCGGCGACATCCGCCTGGACCCCGGCGCGCCGAGCATCGTGCCAGGCGGCGCGGAGCTGATCTTTCAGTTCCGCGACACCGACTCCACGGTGCTGGACGCGCTGGAGGCGACCCTGAACGACCTGATCGCCGAAACCAACGCCGGCCCCTGTTCCGCCGTCATCGCCGGCCGCAGCACCAGCGAACCCGCGATGATGGATGCGCGCTTCCAGGACGCGCTGCAGACAGCGGCCGAGGCGCACACCCCCGGGCGGCATCAGCGCATGCCCTCCGGCGCCGGACACGATGCACAGATCCTGTCGCGGCGGCTGCCCTCGGCCATGCTGTTCGTGCCCAGCATCGACGGGATCAGCCATCATTATGCCGAAAATACCAGCGATGAGGATATCGTCCTTGGCTGCCAGGTCCTGGCCGACGCGGCAGACGCGCTCCGCACCCCATCCTGACGCTCGGCCGACCTGATATACCCAAAGGGCCTGACGCGCGCCCGGCGTAGCGTCCGGGGCGTGTTGGTATGCGTCTCTTGCACCACCAGGGCGGCGATGTTAGTGCCGCCCGTCGTAATCAGGGGTACAGCATGGCAACTACGTACGAAACCGTGTCGGGCATCATCTCCGACACCTGCGACATCGAACCGGAAAAAATTACGCCGGAGAGCCATGCCATCAACGATCTGGGCATCGACAGCCTGGACTTCCTGGACGTCGCGTTCGCAATCGACAAGGCGTTCGGCATCAAGATGCCGCTGGAACAATGGACTCAGGACGTGAACGCCGGGAAAGTGTCCACCGATGAGTATTTCGTGCTGAAGAACCTGTGCGCGAACATCGACAAGCTGGTGGCCGAGAAGGCCGCCTGATCCCACGCGGCAACAGAACCGAGCGGGGAGCTGATGCGCCTGGAATACTTCCAGATGGTCGATCGGGTCACCATGCTGGACCTGACGCAGCGACGCATCGCCGCCGACTGCCAGGTGCCTGATCAATCCCCGGTCTTCGAAGGGCATTTTCCCGGCTACCCGATCCTGCCTGGAGTCCTGATGATCGAGACGATGGCACAGACCGGCGGCTGGCTGGTGCTGGCACTGCACCGCCTGACCCGGATGCCGTTCCTGATGCAGGTCGAGAAAGCCAAGATGCGCAGCTTTGTTGCGCCCGGCACCGCCCTGAAGGTCGAAGCCGCGATTGAGCATGACGGCTCGGGTTACGCCGTGGTCAAGGCATCCATCGCCGCCGCCGGCAAGAAAGTCGCTGACGCGGAAATTCGCTACGGCGTCGTCCCGTTCCCCAATGACACGCTGAAGGCGGCGATGCTGGACACCGCGCGCCGTGTCGCCCTGCCGGAGGACCTGTTGCATGGCGCATGAGCGCGACGCCCTGATTACCGGAATTGGCCTGGTCTCCTGCCTCGGCGCGACACTGGATGCGCACTGGGCCGCACTGAACGACCCGGCCGGCTTTTCGCCGGTGCTCGATACCGATACGTTCCCGCCCTTCGCAGTTCATCCGATGGCGGCGCTCGATCTGGACAAGCAGATCCCCAAGCGCGGCGACCAGCGGCAGATGGAGGCGTGGCAGCGCATCGGCACCTTCGCCGCCGGCCTCGCGCTCGACTCGGCCGGCGTGAAGGGCGACACCGACCTGCTGTCGCACATGGACATGATCGTCGCCGCCGGTGGTGGGGAACGTGATTACGCGGTCGATGCCGGCATCCTGTCGGGCTATCCGAAGGCGGCCGATCCAGGCGTGTTTCTGAATGAGCGGCTGGTCGGCGATCTGCGTCCCACCCTGTTCCTGGCGCAACTGTCCAACCTGCTGGCCGGCAACATCTCCATCGTGCACGGCGTCACGGGCTCCTCCCGCACCTTCATGGGTGAGGAAGCCGCCGGCGCCGATGCCGTCCGTATCGCCTGCGCACGCATCGCGGCGGGCCAGGGCGATATCGTCCTGGTCGGCGGTTCGTACAACGCACAGCGTCCCGATATACTTCTGCACTACGAAATGGGCCGCCTGCTCCGGCGGGCACCGTTCGATGGCATCTGGTCCCGCCAGCAAAGCGGCGGCGGCATGATCCTGGGCTCCGTCGGCTGCTTCCTGGTGATCGAAAGCCGCGCGCATGCCAGCCGACGGGCGGCGCAGGCGTTCGCCCATGTCGCCGGCGTGCGCACCGACCGGTGCCGGCGCGAACCGGCGCAGGCCACCGCCAACGCCCGGGCGCAGATCGATGCGCTGCGCTTCGATCCCACCGGGTCGGCCGTGATCTCGGGCGCGACCGGCGTCACCGCTCCGACGCAGGAGGAGCAGGCGATGCTCGCCGCGCTTGGGCTGCCGGTGCGGGCAACGGCAACCGCGCTTGGGCATTCGCTGGAACCGTCGTTCCTGGCCAGTCTGGGGTTGGCGGCCCTGTCGGTGCGGCATGGGCGGCTGTTCGGGCCGCTGGAACAGGCCGAGGCACCCATGGCAGGACCGCTGAACCAGGTGCTGGTCACGTCCTGGGGACACTGGCGTGGCGAAGCGGCGGCCGTGCTGGCCGCGGCGTAAAGGGGGCGGCGATGATGAAGGATACCGATCACCTGGGCCGGCCGGTCGTCGTGGTCACCGGCATGGGAGTCATCACCTCCCTGGGGCAAGGTCAGGCGGATAACTGGACGGCACTGACCCGCGGCGTCTCCGGGGTTCGCCGGATTTCCCGCTTCCCCACCGGTGGGCTGCGTACCACCATCGCCGGCACCGTGGATTTCATCCCGGTCGAAAACCGGTCAGGCCCCGCGCTCGCACAGCGTCTCGCCGAACTGGTGATCGAGGAAGCCGTCGCCGAAGCCGCCATCGGCCGCGCAGGCGATTTTCCCGGCCCGCTGCTGCTGGCCCTGCCGCCGATCGAACTGGAATGGCCGCAGCGCCTGGCCGTCGCGGCGGCGTCCGGCGCCAATGACACGGTCACCTATGACGACCTGGTGCGCGCCGCCGGACAGGGCGGCTTTGAGGCGTTCCATCAACGCTTCCTGTTCGGCTCGGTCGCGGACTACCTGGCAGATCGCTTCGGTACCAAAGGCTCGCCGATCGCGACCTCCACCGCCTGCGCGTCGGGCGGCACGGCCATCCAACTGGGCGTCGAGGCGATCCGCCGCGGCGAGACCGGCGCGGCGCTGGTTGTCGGCACCGATGCGTCGGTCAACCCGGAAACCCTGATCCGGTTTTCGCTCCTCTCGGCACTTTCCACCCGCAACGATCCGCCGGAATCGGCATCACGCCCGTTCAGCAAGGACCGGGAAGGCTTTGTGATGGCCGAAGGCGCCGGCGCGCTGGTGCTGGAAAGCCTGGCGCACGCACGGGCACGCGGCGCCACGGTGCTGGCGGTGCTGGAAGGCTGTGGCGAGGTCGCCGACGGATTCCACCGCACCCGATCCTCGCCGGACGGCAAGCCGATCATCGCCTGCATGCGCAACGCCCTTGTCGATGCCGGGCTGGCGCCCGAGCAGATCGACTACATCAACGCGCACGGCACCGGCACGCCCGAGAACGACAAGATGGAATGGGTCGGCGTCTCGGCTGTGTTCGGCGACCGCGCCGGATCAATCCCGATTTCGTCGAACAAGTCGATGATCGGGCACAGCCTGACCGCCGCGGGCGCCGTGGAAGCGATCTTCACCGTGCTGACGATCCAGAACGGCCTGCTGCCGCCGACCATCAACTACGACATCCCCGACCCCGCCCTGCCCGTCGATTGCGTCCCCAACGTCGCTCGGCCGGCCATCGTTCGCCACGCGATCTCAAACTCGTTCGGCTTCGGCGGGCAGAATGTCTGCCTGGTGATCCGCGGCGCGGAATAGCCGCGGCGGCGCGGGGACGTCGATTTCGTCCCGAACAACGCCCCGTTCGGAGGCGCCCATGCGCCAAGACACGGACCGGCAAAATCCGGGCGGCGACACCCGGGGTGGCAAAACCCGGGTGGCAGGGTTCCCTGATCCGGTCTCATTGTTCACGCATCACAGCGTCCTCCTGCCGACGACCATTGGCCATCGGCGCACGCCGTGATCCGCCTGGGATCAGCCCCCTTGGGAGGTCAGCCCTTGCCCTTCCACTTCGGCTTGGCGATGGCGATGTCTTCCGGCCACACCGTCACCGGGCGACCCGACTGCCATTGCACCATCACCATCTTCGCCCCGACCCGCCGACCATTTGAATCGTATTGCAGGTGATGGCCCGGGAAGAACAGCGCCGGCCCATC
>DAICYU010000324.1:5076-5327 GCA_027311485.1 Acetobacteraceae bacterium | reverse complement strand
GCGAAGCCGGCGCGACCTGGATCATGGGCGACCCCAATAACCCGGACGGCTATGAGGTAAAGCATACCGACCTGTCGAACATCATTTTCGATATTGCCGCGCATGGCTGGGCGGGCTCACAAAAGCGCCCGGGCGAGCCCGGGAATGAAGTGCATCCGAACCCACGGCGGCGCCTCGCCAAGTTTGACGCGCGCCGCGAAGCCGCCCGCAAGGCGATTGAGGCCAAGAAGCTGTCGGCAGTCGCCTGACAC
>DAICYU010000324.1:0-5066 GCA_027311485.1 Acetobacteraceae bacterium | reverse complement strand
GGTGCCCCCGAACCACATAGGTGTGTGCTTTTCCCGCCATCGCCGAACGCCGTCAGCGCGGCGCAATGGCGCCATACGCCTGGCTCGTGGGCGCGAACGCACCGTAAACCCGGCTTGCCGGCGCGAAGGCGCCGTATGCCTGGCTAGCGGGCGCAAAGTCCTGGTACGCAGAGCGGGCCGCTGGCGGTCCACGCAGATCACCGCCCTGCCAGCGCGCCATGACGAGCACGCGGTACAGATCGCCCAATGCCGGTGTTTCAGAGTGATAGGCGCCGATGGCGTGGGCCCAGTCGTGGCCGTCGGCATACAGCTCGGTCAAAAAGCGGGCTGCGTAATCGGCATTGGCGCGCGGGTCGAAAGCCTCATCGAGGGAGGCAAAGGCCTTCGGGTGGAACATCAGATTCACCTGCAGGCAACCAACGTCGATCGATTGCACGCCACGGGCCTGCAAGGCCCTGACCGCGGCGATGGCGTCCTGCTTGGTTTCGAAAGCGTGGCCCTCTCCCTCGGCATTGATGGTCCAGGGCCAGGGACGCAGGCGCCCCGAGCGAAGGTCGACACGGGCGGTTTCGGTCAGGCTGATCGCGGCCAGCAGCCGCGGTGGTAACCGGTGAACGTATTCCGCGGTAGTCACCGCGGTTTCACACTGTATCGCCGGATCGGCTGTTACTGCCGGGGCTGTGGCTGCGATTGGCCGGCGCGCGGTGGGCGACGACGTGCCCCGGCCAGCCGCCGGCCCGGCGTGGGCAGCGGGTTCGGCGTGGGCAGCGATCCGCAGCGGCAGTGATGCCTGCTGTGCCGTGGCGGAACTGAAAGTCAGCGGCAGTAAACAAAGCAGTACCGGTACCAAGCGCATCCCGTACCATCTACACAACCAACGGCTCAGCCGCCACCATAACCAGCATCCGGAATGTGGAATTGTTGCTTACCGCTTTCGGTTGCACACCCGGCCGGAAGCCCAATCCACTGCCATCCCGCGTTGCCTTCCGGCCGCTTGTGTAGCGAAACCGATATTGTCTCGCTCCCTTTCTGATGATGGCTTGGCACGCGGTCGTGATCCCGCCACCGCGATCTTTGCGGATACACGTCACGTCACGAAACCTGTTTCGTTTAATCACGCGATGGAACTGTTCCAGGATGCCCGGAGTCTGCTGCTTCCAACCGCGATGCGTGACCCAGCCATGCGGGTGAGCGTTGACGACTTGGCGCGTGTGTCGCCGCAGCGGCTTGCACGCCTGCTGCTCGACCGTGCGGCTGAAGATCCGACGCTCCTCGGGCGGCTTTACGAAACGGTCGAGCTGCGCAGCGGCGCGGCGCGCCCCGACCAGCCGGCAATCGTCGGCGCGAGTGCAGCAATGCGCCAGGTCATCGCACTGGTGCGCCGGTTCGAGCAGACTGACGAACCTGTTCTGATCACCGGCGAAAGCGGTACTGGCAAGGAACTTTTAGCGCGCGCCATCCACGACGGTTCACGCCGTGCCAGCGGGCCGTTCGTCGCAGTCAACTGCGCGGCCATCCCGCCCGGACTGGTGGCTTCCGAACTGTTCGGCTACGAAAAGGGCGCGTTTACCGGCGCCGCCAGCCGCAACCTCGGCCAGATTGAGCATGCCAATGGCGGCACGCTGTTCCTGGATGAGATTGGCGACATGCCGATCGATCTGCAGGGCCACTTGCTGCGATTCCTGCAGGAAGGCCAGATCCGCCGGGTGGGCGGGCGCGACACCATCGGCCTGGACGTGCGCATTGTCTCGGCCACCAACGTGCGCCTGGGTCAGGCGATTACCGAGGGACGCTTCCGCGAGGACCTGTTCTACCGGCTGAATGTGCTGACCCTACCGGTGCCGCCGCTGCGCGAGCGGCCCGAGGACATCGAACCGCTGGCCTTGCATTTCGTGCAAATCGCGGGGCGCGACTTCAATCGCCAGATCGAAGGCTTTTCCGACCAGGCGATGGCGGCGCTGCGCGGGCATCGCTGGCCGGGCAATGTGCGCGAACTGATGTCGGTGGTGCGCCGAGCGGTGGTGGTCGGTGACGGACCCGTCGTGCAGGCCGCGGACCTGATGGGCCTTGAGGTGTTTCCCGTGCCGGTTTCGGCGCCGGCCCTGCCCCGCCCCGGCTCCCCGGAGGAGCGGACCACGCTGCTCGCGACGCTGGAACGGACGGGAGAGAACATCACGTCGACCGCCGATGCGTTGAACGTTTCCCGCGTTACACTGTACCGCATGCTTCGCCGTCATGGCATCGTATTGAAGCGCGGCCTGGCGCAGACACCCATCGTTCGCCGGCCGCAGCATGTGCATGGCTGACGCTTATTGCGGGCCCGACCGGCCGATCGACGCCAGAACACCGGTCAGCGTAGCGCACAGGTCGGAAACGAAACCATCGCCGGGACGGATCAGCAGCCAGCCGTCCGGATGCCGCAAAATGAGCCAGGTCGCGAGCGGCCTGGCTGGCTCGAACACACCGATGATCACGCAGGCGCCAGCCAAATTCCAGGGCCTTGCCGTCAGGTCGAGCACCGCATCGACGCCATCCGGCGATTTGCGCGCCAGCCACTCCGCCAGAACCTGGCGGTCCGCGGCATCAAGTCCCGCAAACGAGGACATGGCCGGGATGCCGGCGTCCAGCCGGACGCCGAACGGGTTTGCCAAGCACGAGCCCGGGGTGCGGCGGCAAGCCGCGCCTTGGCGCGGGATCTGTCCACCGAGTGCCTCCCCCTCTTTCCATCCAGGTGCGATCATGAAACATCTTGCCCCGAAAGCCTGCCTTACCATCCTGCTCGCGGGCGTTGTTGTGCCGCCTGCCATGGCCGCACATTACTGCCTGCGGAATCAGGTTATTCCGCCGATCTGCATCTACGATGACCCGGCCGAGTGCCAGAAGGACGCGAACCGCCAGGGCGCCGAATGCGATGTCAATCCGAATGAGATTCATCTGAACGCCCAGTTCGGCAAATACTGCGTCGTTACGGCCGGTGGCGTTTCCGACTGCAACTACACCGACCCGGGCACCTGCAGCCGCGAGGCAGCGCAGAAGGGCGGTGCGTGCGCCCCGTCGCCGGGGCATCATCCGCTCCAGGCCCCCAACCCGTATTCCCCGGTCGAGGGCTACTAGAGCCGACCTGTCGCGCCAACCACGCCAGCCAGCAAACGGCGCCGGATCATCCGGCGCCGTTTCCATATCACCGCGTCGCCGGTGCCGTGCCGGTGGCCGGCGCCGTCGTGGTGACGACGCCACCGCCGTACGGATTGCCGACGAGATACGAGAACCCAAAGCTCGGGTTGGCGAACTGGCCGATATACTGGTTGTAGAACTGATAGACTTCGGCGACGCCCATCTTCGGCACGTAGACGACGTCGTACGGCGCCAGACGGATGTCGGCACTGGCATTCTGCCCCTGGCGCAACGACTTCCACTTCACCGACAGGTATTCCGGCTTGTCGCCGGGTCCGCGGCGGATCACGAAGACCGACGTGTCGTCGCTGCTGAGCTTGGTTCCGCCCGCACGCGCGATCGCCTGTGACAGGGTCAGGGTCGGACCAACCGTGATAAACTCACCGGGGTTGTTGACCTCGCCGGCAACATAGATGCGGGTCGGCGCGAAGTTCCGCACCTCGACGGTCACACGCGGGTTCTGCAACTCATGCGAATAGGCCCGGCGCAGGTTGGCGGCCAGTTCGGATGGCGTCAGGCCGACCGCCGGAGCATCCGGCACAACAGTGGTAGAGATATGCCCATCGGGCCGGACCGTCACTTCCTCATTCAGTTCCGGATTAAGCAGCAGGCGGACTTCCAGCACGTCCCCGACCTGGATGTGATACGCTGGCAGATTGGATGACACGGCCTGCGGTGGCGGCTCCATGGGTGCGGGCGGCAGGTCCGGCACCGGCGAACATGCGGCAAGGGCGACGGCCCCCGCGAACACCACACCGCCCGGAACCAGGGCGGACAGCCGCGCAGGTGGCGCCAGACGATTCCCGGATGACAGGGCTGGGACGGTTTTATCTCTCATATTTTTGAACCTTTACCGGAACGTTCGACGATAGGTGGTTACGGAGCAACATCACGGAACGTGACGTCGACGGCATGACAACAGCGATGCAGCAAGTTGCATGCCAAGCCGCAAATGGCTGAAAGCCGCCGGTCCCCCAGCCCGCGGCACATGGACGTTACGTAAAGTCCGCGTCACGTGTTGCGTTTTCAGCGTGGCGGATAGGCGGGTGCGTATCCCGTGGCCCCTGACCCGGGAAAGGCGGCGGACGGCGTTGTTTTGATACCGTTCAGGTCTGCCATTGCGCGATCGATATAGCGTCTGCTTGCCGGAATGTTGTTGGCGCTTAGCGCCTCCAGAGCGCGGGCAACATCCGACGCCCCCTGCCCCGTTGCTTCCGGATCAGCCCCGGGCGCGTCGATTGGCCGGAAGACAAGCTGCAACTGCGCTTCCTGCAGCAGGCGGACCGCATCGTCCGTGTGCCCGGATGCCAGCGCAGAGCGGGCAGCGGTCAACCGCGGGAGGGCCGGGGAAGTGGCCGGCGGGCGATTTTCCGCCGGCCGGGGAACCGGAAGCGGCTGCGGTCCGGCCTGGCGTAGGCGTGCAAGCACGGATTGCGAATCATCCGTCTCAGGCCGCGGCGGAGGCAGCACAAGCGGGGGAACCGGCCGGGCCACGGCAACCCGGGCGGGTGGCGCGGTACGGGGCGGTACCGCGTCCGCATTGTTGGACGCGCCGGAGCCCGCATCAGGCGTCGTACGCTTGCTCTGCGAACGCGACTGGCCGGTGAATTCCCGCCGCTCAGGCACATGCACCGGCAGGTCCGCCGTACGGGATTTCGCCTGGGATGCGACGGGCGGCGCGGGAGGAATCACCGCCGCAGGGGGCGCCGCAAGGGGCGCCGCCGGGGAAGTTGTCGCAGGCGTTGCGGGGGATGCTGGCGGGAGAGCCTCGGCCGGTGGCGGCGGCGGTGCCCCGGCCACCGCCCGGCGCTCGGCATGCGATGCGGTGGTGTCCGCCACTGGCGGCGGGACCGGAGCCATGGCCACCGGATGGGCAGCTGGCGGCGAACGGC
>DAICYU010000323.1 GCA_027311485.1 Acetobacteraceae bacterium | reverse complement strand
CGGTGTTGATCGCCCTGGTCAGAAGGGGAACTACAAGGACCAGGGCTGCGGCGATGACAGCGCCCATGATCGCGTATTCCAGCATCGTCACACCACGACGATCGTTTTTGAGTGCCGCCAGAGTCTTCAAATACTTGAACATGATTGCTCTCCTTGGTCCATTCTGTCCATTTGCCGCGTGCCGACTGGATCATGAGAAACCGTCAATAGCGACAAGCAAGCGGGCGCATTGTTATTCGAAGCGGCTTGCAAAATAGTTACAATATGGGTGAAACTATCGCGCTATTTCAAAATCAATCTCACGCTGATACATGACCGATTTCGGGCGTTTTGATTGCAAATCCGTGATGGCGTGCCGGGCATAGGCGGAAGCCGCCTTTCTGTTCCATTAAGTCAATCATCATCACTGCGGGCTATCTCACCCTGGCAACGGCGATGGCTCGCTGCTTGGCGATGCCGAATTCAGCGGGCCGGGGTCACGATGTGGGGCAGGGCGGACGAAGCCGGTCGGCCGAGTGTGATGATCGCCATGGCAAACCCAGCCGGGCTCGGCGTCCAGACATGGACACCCGGGATGACGGTCTCGGACGGTGCCACTACGTCCTGTATTCTGGCCCGACCAGACCAGGCCGCGAAGACCCGTTGCCGGTAAGCCAGGCCACGCTCAGGATCTGCGGAGTGATAAGCGGCCACCGCCGCCGGCCATGAGCCCAGGCGGTCCTTCAAGGAAGCCAGGAAACGGGCGGCATAGTCGGCATTCGTCGCCGGATCAAACGCCTGATCCAGTGTAGCAAAAGCATCAGGATGGTAGAGCAGGCTGATCTGGAAACAGCCAACATCGATACTGTGGCGATTGCCCGAGGAAACGGTCTGCGTCCATTGCGCCGCATCCCGCGCCGTGTCGAACAGCCGTGCAGTCCCATCCACGTCAACTGACCAGGGCCATGCCCTGAATTGGCGGGATTCGGCCAGGTATCGGCCAGTCTCCACGTGGCCAATTGCCTGCAACAGGCCAGCCGGCAGACCATATCGCAACTCGGCGGTTTGCCCAGCCCGTTCGCAGTCTCCGGCGGTTTGGGCATGGACGCCTGCCGCCGGACAACCCAAGAGGATGGCCGACAGCACTGCCCGGGCAAGACGCCGCAGCCCCATGGTGCCTGGCGGGCTTTTCGCCATGATATGCCGCGTGTTGATCATCACCGCCGGCTCGGCCTGCCGAATATCAGACTGTTGCCATAACCAGGATCTGCGCAGAATTTCGCGGCGCTACGGCAGTGGCCGGCAGTGCAGATGGGATTGGATCAACGGTGGTCGCGTTCTCAACACGCAGCGTATAACCGAAGCCCCATACCGTTTCAATCAGTGGCGGCATGCCCGCAGCCATCAGCTTCTTGCGAAGCCGGCAGACAATAACGTCAAGCGTTTTCATCTCGCGTTCGTCCTGGCCGCAGTACAGATGATTGAACAGCGCGGTTTTGGTTACCGTGCAGCCTTGTTTCAGGAACAGCAGTTCCAGCACCATGAACTCCCGCTTGGAAAGCGCCAGGGACTTGCCGCCGACGCGGACCTGGCGCTGGTCGAGCGTGAACTCGGCCCTACCCGCCCGCAGGATCGATCCGGCATGACCGGTACTGCGCCGCACAACCGCCCGGATGCGGGCCAGTACCTCCTCAGGCGCACAGGGCAGTGTGATGTAATCATCGGCGCCCTGATCCAGCGATAACGCCTTCATGCGTGGCGTGGCTGAATCACCCAGAACAACGATCGGAACCGAGCAACCGGCGGCGCGGAGCTTCCGAACCACCTCATGGCAGGGTCCATCGCGCAGGAACTGGTCGAGCAAGACGATATTGTAATCGTATGTTCGAAGGAACTCAGTTGCCTCGTGCAAGGATTGCGTCTGTTCGCACAGCATGCCGGCCCGGTGAAACAACGACCGTTGCTCGATCCCGAACAACGTTTGATCTGAGCCAATTCGCAAGATCAGCATCTTCAGAGCCCCTCCAGCGAGTAGTCATCCGTTGTTGCCAAGGATGATTGCAGGCCGGTTTTGCGTCCACTCCACCGAAATGACTAGGCTACGTATTATCGTCTATATCTAGCCTGGCCAAAGGGACTAGTCCTTTCCGGTTAGGCAATGCCGCGGATCGGCAAAGCGTTGTTACTCGTGTATACATGCCGAAAATGGAGTCTGTTCCGGGCCTTGGGCTCCTTGCTGGTCGGGCTGCTCCAGGTACCGTCAGGGGACGAGGCGCATCATGTGGAAGCGATTTGTCCGAAGCCGCCGAGGGTCCGTCCTCACACTTGTGGCGATGTCCATGCTGGCCATCATGGGCGTCGCGGCTTTTGCGGTCGACCTGGGCGGTGCGTTTGTCGCGCGTAGCCAGGATCAGCGGCTTGCGGATCTCGCCGCCTATGCCGGTGCGATCACTTACCAGAGCACGCAAACAATGACGGCAGTCGACAGCGCCGTTGCCCGCATCGCGACGTTGAATGGCTTGTCGTCGGACGCCATCACGGCAAGCCTTGTCTCGTCCCCGACCGGCGATGGAAACAGCGCGGTCGAGGCAACGGTCGCGACGACCTCGCCCTTATATCTGGGTGGAGTCCTGACGGGCGGCTCGTCGATGGCCGTTGGCGCGGCCGCGTTCGCGGAAATCCGGACCGGAACGCCAGGCTGCATCACCGCCCTGCAGGCGTCCGGAACCGGCATCTCGGTCACCGGCGGAACCAGCATCACAGCCAACGGCTGTGCCGTGGCCTCGAACGGCACCGTTCCGGGCGAAAATACATCCGTCTACGTCCACTGCGGCGCCAGGATCACCACACTAGCCGTCGACTACGCGTCGGCCGCCGCACCGGTCCAGAGCGGCTGCACCGACATCCTGCCACCGAGTGGGACGGCGTCAGTCACCTTTTCGCAGACCGTCAGCGTGGACAAACTGGCCAGCAACACCGAGGTGACCGCAGCCACGAGCCGAATCAGTGTGGTTTCGGCGATCGCCTCACCGGCTGCGCCCGTGGTCACCGGCGGCAGCGCACTGAACTTTGGCTATTATCCGACCACTATGAGCAGTCCGCCGCTTCCTGCCGGCTGCACGGCATCGCTCAGTCATTCTGTCTGGAATGTATCCTGCCCTGAAAGCGGCACATTCACCTTTGGCCCGATGGCACTGGGCGGTGGACTCGCCTTAAATCTGGGGTCCGGCGATTCAGAGGTGGAGCGAACGTTCAATTTCGCGGGCGACATCAACGGCAGCAGCGGTTCAGCCATCAATCTGGGTGCTGCCAATTACAACATCGCGGGCGGAATCGTCGCCAGCGGCTCTATGGTCATCACTTTCAGCAATGGCGGTACGTTCAACATCGGGACGACATCGTCCTGCAGCGGCGGTAGCGGCTACAGTATTTGCCTGACCGGCAGTTCGCGGCTGAACATCCCGGGGCCAGGCACGTTTACCCTGACGGGTGGAATCTATCAGGGTGCCAGCGGGATGCCTTCCGTCGCCGCCCTTACGCTGGGCAGCGGCAGCAGCGGGAATAGTTTCGTCATTGGCGCGTCCAGCGCCGGCTATTCGTTGAACAACGCGAATGGGGCGGCCATCCTCGGCGACGCCAATGACGACGGCAGCGCTTTCACGATGGCGGGTGGGATCGCGACATCGGGGGGCACCTGCGTTGCACTGGGCGCGGCGGCCGAACACGACATCAATGGCAGCGTGAATGCCGCCGGCGGCATCGACCTCGGTGCCGGGGTCTATACCATCAATGGTTATGCCTCATTTGGTGCCAGCGACGGCGGCGATGTGTCCAACTGTCCGACGTCGGGCACCGTTACCGGGCTGACCGCGACCGGCGTGTCGCTTATACTGTCCGGGGCCAGCACCACATCCTGCAATGGATATGCCGGGTCCGCGTTCTGCCTGGGTGCTGGCTATGCGCATGTGCAGCTGACCGCGCCCTCAACATCATCCGCGGTTGGCAGTAACACCGCCGGGCTCGCCGTAATCGGACCGACCAGCTCAAGTCTGACCGGGTCAGCCGATTTCACGACAGGTGCCACTGACACACAGATCACCGGCGTTTTCTACTTTCCGTACGGGGCGATCAATGTCAGCGGTGGTGCACAGCTCCAGGACGCCGGGGACCCGGAAGGTGCGGCTTGCCTGGAACTGATTGGCGCCGAAATCAATCTGAGCGGCGGCGGTGTCCTGGGATCGACCTGCGTCGGTTTGCCCGGCAGCCTGTCAAACAGCGGATCCGGCGTGGCGTTGGTTCAATGATAGCCATGCGGCGTCCGCTGTCCTTGCGGGCCCATCGGGTTGGCGCCCTGATCCGCCGTATGCGCCGGGAACGCTCGGCCCTGGCCGCCTTGGAGTTCGCCCTTGTGGCGCCGCTGCTCAGCGCGCTGCTGATCGGTTCCGTCGACGCCGCCCAGCTCTTTCTGGCGCAGCTCCGCCTGTCCGCCGCTGTTCACGCCGGGGCAGACTATGCATTAGCGAACCAGTCCAGCGTCAGCGCCGCGAATGGCGCCGCCCTCGCCGCTGCGATTGCCCAGATCGTTGGCAACATCAATGGGGTCGGATGGGCGAGCGGCACTGTCGTCGTGAACAACGGGCCGACTGTGACCTTTTCCAATGGGTCGGCGGTATCGGGCGGCTCTGCTTCCAGTGCCAATGCGTATTATTGTCTGTCCGGCTCCCCGGGAGCGTGGGAGTGGGGCACATCCGTATCTGATGATAGCGAAGCGTGTGACAATGCAGGTGATGGCGCGAAAGCGGGGAAATTTGTTACCATCACCGCATCCCGCGCATTTACGCCGAGTATCCTGAGCGTCGAATTCGCGTCAGGCCCGCTGACTCAGAGCGTGGCGGTCCAAGTGCAATGAGCGCACGGTTGACCGTGCCAACCCGCCGATCCGCACGAGGCGGCAATGCTTGGCATCGTGGCGTCCCCAGGATCATCGGGGCATGCCGTGGTGTCACATCCATCGAGTTTGCATTGGTTGCGCTCGTTCTGATGCTTTGGATATTTGGTATCATGGAGGCGGCCCGCGCCTATTGGACGTATCAGATCATTGAGGAGGTTGCGATTGAGGGGGCCCGTTGCATGGGCGTGCTGGCAAGCGGCTGCTCGTCGGGCGGCGCCTACAGTGCCAGCGCAACCACGACATATATCCAAACGCTGGCGAGCAGTCGTGGCTTGTCCATCCCAGCCAGTGATATCACGCTAACGCGGCCTGCGGTGTGCGCGAGCCTCTCCAGCTTTTCTCAGGTCGACATAAGCTACACGTTCAATACCGAAGTGCCGAGCCTGATACCGGCATTCAACGCCCTGGCC
>DAICYU010000322.1 GCA_027311485.1 Acetobacteraceae bacterium | reverse complement strand
ACCCGCAATCGCAACAGAAAATTCCGTAACGAATAGGAATTATATAATGTGAAATGATACGGGCATTTAGGAATTCCGCGCCATACGCATTGACGCTTGGCCCTGCGTCTCTCGGCTGGTCATGAATATTCCTTTCAGCGGATGATTTCATACAGGCCGCACGGATGCCTCCGGTCGTATCAGGCTGCACGATATCCGCAGGAGCGAATTATACGATGCACACAGGAATAGCGTGACGCATGGCCGATGTTGCCGGTATGAATTGATGATGGACTTCGGCAAGTCTGCTGTTTGCTGAAACAATTCGTTACGATAGGTGCCATGCGATGCTGAAACTGGATGATCGCGTACAAGCCCTGAGGCTTTGCGGTATCGTCACCGGCACACGTCTGTTGACACCTGACGGCTACCGTCGGGTTGAGACGCTGCTTCCCGGCGATCCGGTGGCCGTCGCAACCGAGCAACGACCGAAATTTCAGCCTGTGGTCTGGATCGGGCGCCGCGACGTGATTCTTTCCAAGCGGCATCGGTCGGAGTTGCCGGTTCGCATCCGTCGCGACGCCATCGCCGATGGCGTACCGGCCCGCGATGTCTTCATGGCTCAGGGACACGCGATCCATATCGATGGCAAATTGTATCGAATTGGCGATCTGGTGAACGGCGGCAGCATCCTGCCGGAGAAGAAGTGGAAATCCGTCGTCTATTGGGGCATCCGGCTGGAGCGCCATGCGATCGTTCTCGCGGACGGTATGCCGCTCGAAACCCTTCTGCCGGGCCAGGATGCCGGGTTTACCGCGGTGCGGATCCCGCAACCCGCGGCGCCGGTCATCGGTGTGCCGGCCCCGTCGCCGTCCGAAGCGGTGCTGGATCTCGACACTGAAATACGGTCCGCATTGAATACAAGCGCCAAAATGCTGGCTGAACGCCGGGTTCGGGTCGAAATTGCCCTTCAGCCCCGGACCGCCGCGCGGATGCCGCGTGAGCGGTTTCAGGACATCTTTGGGGCCATGTTGCTCCATGCCGTTACTTCCTGTCCCGGCGGGCGGATGCTGATTACCGCGGTGCGACAGGCGAACGGTGTGCAGGTGTCGGTGACGCACGAAGACGGCGGGACGGACCGACAGACGCAGGAAGCCCATCTTCGACGGCCGCAGGAACTCGCGGCGCTGCAGGGCGCAAGGCTGGATATCGACGTCCGGCCTGGCACCAGCACGACGCTGCTGTTCCGGCTGATGGACGGTTGACGCACGGCTTGCGTCCGCGTTCCGACTGTGTGACAGGCGCTTCATGTTCAAGCAAGGCCGCTCCCTTCTTCTGTCCATCGTCTTCGCCCTCGCTGCCGTTCATGCGCAGGCTGCCGATCCCGTCCGCCTCGGGCTATTGCACACCCTGTCGCCGGCGCCGTTCTACATCGCGCAGGAACGCGGCTACTTCCGCGACGAAGGCATCGACCTGACTTTCCGCTTCTTCGACTCGGCCCAGCCCATCGCGGCGGCGGCGGTCGCCGGCGATATCGACGTGGGTGTCACCGCCCTGACCGGTGGCTTCTTCAACCTGGCTGAGAAGGGCACGCTGAAGGTCATCGGCGGCGCCTTGCATGAGGAAAAGGGCTATCAGGGCTCCGCCATCCTGGCGTCCGACAAGGCCTATGTCGCCGGCCTGACCGACCTTGCCCATCTGCCGGGCCACAGCTTCGCCATCACCCAGTACGGCTCCTCCTTCCACTACATGCTTGGCCGTATTGCCGAGGCTGAGCACTTCGACCTGAAGTCGATTTCGTTGCGGCCGGTACAGCAGACCGCCAACATGATCGCCGCCGTCACCTCCGGCCAGACCGACGCGACGATCGCCATAGCCTCCGTCGCCAAGCCGCTGGCTGCGGCCAACCGCGCGCATATCCTGGCCTGGGCGGGTGACATCGTGCCGTACCAGATTACCGCCGTGTTCACGACCACCGCCATGGTTGAAGGCCACGCGGAAGTCCTGAAGCGCTTCGCCGCCGCCTACCAGCACGGCGTAGCCGATTATCGGGACGCCTTCCTGCGCCGCGACGCCGCTGGACGCCGGATCATCGACGCCAGCACCGACGCCGCCATCAAGCTGCTGAACAAATACGTCTTCACCGGCGACCCGAATGCCCGGCAGAAGATCCTGGACGGCGTCGGCTATTACGACGCCGGCGGCGCGCTGGATGTCCACGACGTGACGGATCAAATGCGCTGGTTCGGGGCGCAAGGCCTGGTGAAGGGCAATGCCGATCCGGCCACGATCATGGACATGCGGTTCCTGCCGGCCCGATGACCGGAGGCGTCCGTCTCAGCGTCCGCGACGTCAGCCACCGTTACGGCGGTCTGGATGTGTTGCAGGACATAACATTCACCGCCGACCCCGCGCAGGTCCTCGTGCTGCTCGGCCCTTCCGGCTGTGGCAAGTCCACCCTGCTGGGCATCATCGGCGGGATGCTGCGGCCCGCCGGTGGCGAGGTCTGCGCCGACGGTGATGTGCCTGACGACTGCCTGAATCCGCTGACCTACGTATTCCAGGACTTCGCCCTGCTGCCATGGCGCACGGTCGCTGGCAACGTCGCCCTGCCGCTCGAAGCCCGCCTTGACCGCCGAACCCGGGCCGATCGCGTGCGCGAAGCGTTGGCGTTGACCGGCCTGAGCGACTTTGCCGATGCCTGGCCGCGGCAACTGTCCGGTGGGATGCGACAACGTGTCGGTATCGCCCGCGCCCTGGCGGTGCGCCCGGCGTGCCTGCTGCTGGACGAGCCCTTGTCGGCCCTGGATGCGCAGACCCGTGGACTGTTGCAGGAGGAATTCGCCACGCTGATCGCCCGGGCGCGTACCACGACGGTCTATGTCACCCACAACCTGTCCGAGGCTGTTCTGTTGGGCCATCAGATTGTCGTCCTGTCCCGCCGCCCGGGCCGCATCAGGGACATCCTGCGGATTGATCGTCCCCTTGCGGGTCGCACCCTCGCCGATCCGGACCTGACCAGCCTGGAGCAACGCCTGTGGCACATGATTCGCGACGATGCCGCGATAGCGGAACGGGAACGTCTGAGTGATCCGGCTTAGCGGCCCGATCCGGTTCCGGGCCGGTGGGTTTGCCCCGCGCGACAGGGCCTGGGCTGCCGCCGCCACGCTTCTGGGCACGATCGCCGTGTGGCAGGGCGCGGCGTCCCTCGGCCTGATCCCGACGCTGTTCCTGTCACCGCCGATCGCGATTGCCCGGGCGATCTGGACCTTGGCTGTCAGCGGCGAGCTCTGGTCGCACCTGTCGGCGTCGCTGGTCCGCCTGGCTGTGGGCTGGACGCTGGGCACCGTGTTCGGCATCGCGGTCGGCGTGGCCGTCGGCCTGTGGTCCGCGTTCCGCTCACCCGGTATGGCGCTGGTATCGGCGTTGTTTCCCATTCCGAAGATCGCGTTGGTGCCGTTGTTCATTGTCTGGTTCGGCATCGGCGAAGGCTCCAAGATCGCGACCCTGGCCTTCGGCGTGTTCTTCCCGACCGTCATTGCGACGACGGGCGGGATCGACGGTGTTCCCCGCAGCCTGATTCGCATGGCGCAGAGTTTTAGCCTGTCTCATGCCGCCATCGTCCGCAAGGTGGTGCTGCCCGCGGCCCTGCCGGCCATTCTCAACGCGTTTCGCGTGACCACATCGATCGCCGTCGTGCTGCTGGTTGCCGCCGAGATGATCGGCGCCGAACGCGGCATCGGCGCCTTCGTTCTGTCGGCAGGCAATCTGTATGACACCGATAATCTGCTGGCGGGGATTGTGGTGCTGGCAATGCTGGGACTGGCGATATCCTGGGTGATTGGCTGGTTGGAGAAGCTTCTGCTGCGCTGGCGGTAGCCACCGCATCACGCTGGTAACGGCCGCCGGTCCGCCACCACGCAAGACCGGATCTCGAAGCGGGCAGGGCGGGTTCGAACCTGTCTGCGGCGCGGGTCTCGCACCGCGGCCCAGACAGGCCGAGCCGCGGCGTCGTGATGCAGCAGGCTGCCGAACGCCGGTTCAGGCGGCGTTGCTGCCGGCCGCCTGATCGAACTCGGCCGCCGTCACGCCCAGCGACCCTGCCGCGGCCCGGATGTCGCGCCACGTCGTCGCATCCACCTCGATCCCCTGTGCCATCCGCTTCGCGGCATAGTTCCGTTCCGGCTCCCCCGGCACCAGCACGTCGTCGAACCCCGGCGCCGGCTTCGCCGACTTCACATGCGCCTTCACCGCCTGGATATCCGCTGCGATCGCCGCCGGATCGCCCAGCTTCGACAGGTCGATCACCGTGGCGAGCATCGAGTTCACCACCCCGCCTTTGGCTTCGTGGAACGCGCCTTGACCGCCGGCGACGGCTGCCGCCATCACCTCGCACATCACGGCCAGGCCCGAGCCCTTGTGCATGCCAAATGAGCGCAGGGCGCCGGTATGGTCGCGGATGAACCCGGTCGGGTCGTTCGTCGGGTTTCCGTCGGCGTCGATCAGGCAGCCATCCGGCACTGGCACGCCCTTGTTGTAGGCAACCCGCGCCTTGCCGCCCGCGATCGTTGTCGTCGCCATGTCCAACAGAAGCGCCGGTCCATCCGCTCCCGGCACGCCGGCGCAGAACGGGTTCGTGCCCAACCGAGGCTCCGCCGCACCCCATGTAGCCTGCACATCGTGATGGTCCGCGACATTCACGAATGCGGTGAAAACACACCCCGCCGCGGCGGCCTGTTCGGCGTAGGTCCCGATCCGGCCGATATGGGCGGAGTTTCGCAGCGCCAGCACGCAGGCGCCCATCTGCTTCGCGCGGGCGATGGCGCGGCCGACCGCATCGGCCGCCATGCGCTGGCCGTAGCCGCGGCGGGCATCGATCACCAGCAGCGCGCCGGCATCCAGGATGGTCGCAGCGGTCTGGTTCGGCACCAGCAGGCCGTCCTTCAGCAGCCGGACATAGGTCGGCAGCATACCGACACCGTGACTGTCATGCCCCGCCAGATTCGCCCGCACCAGATGATCCGCCACCTGCTCGGCTTCTTTGTCATCGCTGCCCATACGACGGGCGATCAGATGCGTGACGGCCTTCAAGGCTTGGGAGGACAGGGTTGGCATGGCTCGGTTTCCTCGGTTCTGGAGTGGATCATCAGCCGGTTGCCGGTGTTACGGCAAGTCGGCGGCAATCCCCAAACGTCTGCGAGGCACGGGCGTGACCGGTCCACCGGCTGAACCGGTGTGCTGCTGCCGGTCTGGTCGGTGATTTATCTGGCCGGTGACGTGTCCGGACGCCAATTTCCAGGAAACGGCGACCATCCGCCGGCAGACATACCAATGGCCGGCACGGGGCCGGCCATTGGTAGCAAGAACGGATCA
>DAICYU010000321.1 GCA_027311485.1 Acetobacteraceae bacterium | reverse complement strand
CGTTCCTGCCGGCCACGGCCTATGCGATGGCCGCCAGCCGGCACATGCACGCATACGGCACAACGCGGGAGCAGATGGCCGCTGTTGCCGTGGCCGCGCGGGAATGGGCGCTGATGAACCCGGCGGCGTGGGAAAAGAAGCCACTGACGATCGCGGACGTGCTGAACGCGCGGCCGATCTGCGACCCGTTCACGGTGCGCGATATCTGCCTGGTGACGGACGGCGGCGGCGCGATCGTGATGGTCCGATCCGATGTCGCGCGCGATCTGAAGCAGAAGCCGGTTTATGTGCTGGGCAGCGGGCAGTCGATCACACACGCATCCATCACGTCGATGCCAAGCTTGACGCACACCGGAGCGATCACCTCCGGCGCGCAGGCGTATGCGGCGGCTGGGGTGACGCCGTCGGAGATCAACGTGCTGGAATTGTACGACGCGTTCACCATCAACACGATCCTGTTCCTGGAGGACCTTGGCTTCTGCCCGAAGGGTGAAGGCGGGCGCTTCGTGGAAGGTGGCCGCATCGGCCCGAACGGAACGCTGCCGGTGAACACGAATGGCGGCGGCCTTTCGTACTGCCATCCCGGCATGTACGGGCTGTTCCTGCTGATCGAGGCGGTGCGGCAATTGCGCGGCACCTGCGGACAGCGGCAGGTCGCGGGCGCCGAACTTGCGTTGGTGCACGGCAACGGCGGCGTGCTGTCGGCGCAGGCAACGACGATCCTGGGCGGCACCGACACGCTGTAGGGCGGGATCGCCATCGGGCCGCGCGGCCCGATGGCGATCAGGTCCCCCAGGGCGGGCGCATTCAGGGTGGCGGGCCGCCGGCGCCTGCCAGAACCCGCGCGGCCTGCTGCGCGCAACGCTCAAACACCGACAGGTCGTGCCACCGGTCCGCGTCCTGCCGCACCACGCCGCTGCCCGAGGCGACGATCGCCGCCTCGATCATCAGGTTGTCGGACAGACCGAACTGCTCGATCAGCAAGCCGTCGGCATCCCACCACGATCCGTCCGGCGCCTGCCGCCCCTGCCCGGCCAGCGATGCAACGGTGCGGTCCAGGAACGGTGCCGCGACGGTGCCGTAGCCGAACACGCGCAGCCCTATCCCCCGCGCAAACCCAACCTCATACACTGTACCAACGTCCGCGCTCGGCCCGCGGAACGGCGTCAGGTTGGCGATGACGGCGACGCAGCCGCGGATATGCGCCTCATTACGCACGGCGATGCGGCGCCAGAGCGGCAGCGCCGCCCATGCCGCGGGCTCATGCGCCAGATCGTCCAGCGGTGAAACGCCGGTCAGGCCAAGGCCGGCGCAGATCGCCTGCTTCCGCGCCAGCCAGGCCACCGGATCAGGCAGGAACACATCGGGGCCGGCAAGATAGACCTTTGTCACACGTCCTCAATGCGCCAGGGCACAGGCATCAGCAACGGCCGGCCGAACCGGCGCCGTGCCGAACCGGTTGCGGCGAATCCGCGCAGGCTGGGCGCGGGCCTACGCCTCAAGCGCGGCGACGCCGGGCAGGGTCTTGCCTTCCAGCCATTCCAGGAATGCGCCGCCGGCGCTGGACACATAGCTCATGTCCTCGATCACGCCGGCGTGGCGCAGGGCGGACACGGTATCGCCACCGCCGGCCACGCTGCGCAGGCCGCCGCTTTTCGTCGCGGTGGCCACGGCCTGGGCCAGCGCAACGGTGGCGGCATCGAACGGCGCGGTTTCAAAGGCGCCGAGCGGACCGTTCCAGACGAGGGTTTTCAGGGTTGGCAGAAGGGCGATCAGGGAGCGGACCGTCGCCGGCCCGACATCCAGGATCATGCTGTCAGCCGGGACCGCGTCGATGCTGACGGTCTGCGTCGGCGGATTCGCCTTGAACTCGGTGGCGACCACAGCGTCGGTGGGCAGCATGATCCGGCAGCCGGCCTTCGCGGCCTGATCCAGGATCGTGCGGGCGGTGTCGTGCATTTCGGCTTCCTGCAGCGACTTACCCACCGCCTTGCCCTGCGCGGCGAGGAAAGTATTGGCCATGGCGCCGCCGATCACCAGCACATCGACTTTGCCGACCAGGTTGCCCAGCAGCTCCAGCTTGGTGGACACCTTGGCGCCGCCGACGATCGCCGCCACCGGGCGAACCGGCTTGCCCAGCGCGGCGTCGAGCGCCTCCAGCTCCGCCTGCATCAGCCGGCCGGCATAGGACGGCAACAGATGCGCCACGCCTTCCGTGCTGGCATGGGCGCGGTGCGCGGCGGAAAACGCGTCGTTGACGAAGATGTCCGCCAGTTTCGCCAGGTCAGCGGCAAAGGCCTTGTCGTTCTCTTCCTCACCGGCGTGGAAGCGGGTGTTTTCCAGCACCAGCACGTCGCCGCGACCCAGCAGTTCGACCGCCTGCTCCGCGGCGGTGCCGGTGCAATCCTCGACAAAGCGGACGCGCTTGCCCAGGACGTGCTCCAGCGCGGTGGCCATCGGGGCCAGCGACATTTCCGGCACACGCTTGCCCTTGGGGCGGTCGAAATGGCTGCATACGATGACCCTCGCGCCCTTGTCGGCCAGTTCGCGGATGGTGGGCGACAGGCGTTCGATGCGCGTCAGGTCGGTGATCTTTCCGTCGCGCACGGGAACATTCAGGTCGGCGCGCAACAGGACTCGCTTGCCGGCGACATCAACGGAATCGAGGGTGCGGAACGTCATGACGGGACTCCAAGGCTTTGTTGAAGCCAGATTATCGCGTCCGGCCCCGGATGACCACGCCAGGACGACGCGACGGGTCATGACGGCCGCGATGGGTGTCGCGAAGGGCGCCGGATCACCCTGCCCCATCGGCGGTCCGGATCGTCCGGCCATCCTGGATCATGTTCGGGTCAGGTTGATCCGATCATGATCCAGGATTCATTGTTTGATCGCATGATTCACGCCTTCCGGCTTTCAACCTCCGGCCATCCTATCCGTCTATCTGCATCGCCGGGTTGGCGTTGTCGGCGAAGCGACGCATGGCGGCATACAGCGGCGCGGCGTCGTCCGGATCGATCACCAGATTGAACCGATCGCGCAGCGTGGCCCGCAAGTCGGATGCGTCCTGGATCATGCGGGTCTGCGGGGCATCGCCGACCTGACGGACGGTCAGCCTCCCGTTGAACAGCGTGTTGCGGCATCCCGGGCCCGGGGCGGCAACGACCAGGTTGCTGGTGAACAGGCCGCCGGGACAGGTCGAGGTGAACCAGTTCGCCACCACATGGTCGATCGGATAGGTGGTTTCCATGGCGAAGCGATACAGCGGCTGCCATGTTGCATCCCGGTTTGCCTGCAGGACCCGGTCGCATCCGCGATCGCGGATGCGGAACACCTCGTGCGGCGTGGACTGCGCCTCCCCGGTTGTCAGCGACAAGGGCGCCGTGGGGGTCAGGTTGCCGAATCCGACATCGGCCAGCCACGCCCCCTCGGGCAGGGTCACGCGCACCAGAGTGTGGGTTCGCGGGCGTTCCGCGTCCTCATCCGCGCCCATGACCACGCGCGCCATCAGGATGGCCGCGTCGAAGCCGAGGCGCCTGAGGGCGGCGTGCAGCAGCGTATTGTGTTCGAAGCAGTAGCCGCCGCGCTGCCGGGCGACCAGCTTGGCCTGGATCGAGTCCAGGTCCAGGCGGACCGGGCGTCCGAGGACGACATCCAGGTTCTCGAACGGGATCGTGGCCGTGTGACGCGCGACGATCGCCTGCAGCACCGGTAATGACGGCGCGGGCGGCATCGGCAGGCCGCCGATGCGATTCAGGTAGGCGTCCAGATCAAGCGCATGGGGCGGCATGGTGCCTCCTTCAAAGCGGCGGGCAGTTACATGCGGATAAGAAATATTCACCGCCATCATGGCACATTGCTCGCGCCGCCGCGATGACTTGCGGACGGCATGACAGGCGGAGCAGGCTGGCACCGCGGATAGCCCTGTGGCTAACCCTGTTAGACAGGTGCGCGTGGAAGGAAAACCTCTGTCATGATCAAGCAGCCTGAGAAATACCAGGATTTCCGGGACCCGCAGGCCCATCCGCGCTACACCGGGATCGCCACCTTCTTCCGGGCGCCAGCCAGCCAGACCCTGCAGGACATCGATATCGGCCTGATCGGCGTGCCGTTCGATGGCGGCGTGACCAACCGCACCGGCACCCGCCATGGCCCGCGCGCGGTGCGCGAGCAGTCGACGTTACTGCGCCGGATCAACAGCGCCACCGGCGTCGCACCGTTCCGCGACGCCCGTGTCCGCGACCTGGGCGATTGCTGGCTGGAGCAGCCGTATGAACTGCAAACCGCGCAGGCGGAGATCGAGCGTTTCTACCGGCAGGTCACCGCCGCCGGCATCGTGCCGCTGTCCGTCGGCGGGGACCACTCGATCAGCCTGCCGATCCTGCGCGCGGTGGCGGCGCGCGGCCCGGTCGGCATGGTGCACATCGACGCGCACTGCGATACCGGCGACGACTACATGGGATCGCGCTTCCATCACGGCGCACCGTTCCGCCGAGCGGTGGAGGAGAAACTGCTTGATCCGGCAAGGGTGATCCAGATCGGCATCCGCGGCACCACGAACGACCCCGATTTATGGGGCTTCAGCCAGCGCAGCGGCATGAGGGTACTGCCGATGGACGAATTTCAGGACGCCGGGTGGCACCATGCCGCCGCCGAAGCCCGACGTGTGGCCGGCAGCGGCCCGGTTTACCTGTCCTTCGACATCGACAGCCTGGATCCGAGCCAGGCGCCCGGCACCGGCACGCCGGAAGCGGGCGGTATCACCGCACTGGAGGCGTTGCGGCTGCTGCGGGCATTGCGTGGCCTGGACTTTGTCGGCGGCGACCTTGTGGAAGTGTCGCCGCCGTTCGATGTGGGGAACCTGACCTCGTTTAACGGCGCATCAGTGCTGTTCGAGGTCCTGTGCCTGCTGGCGGAAGCCTGGCAGGCGCGTCAGGGTCAGCAGGGACCGGGCTGACCGTTCGTGCAGGTCACCGAGGAGCCTTGCGGTACGATCACCGTCGTGTTCTTCGGCGGCGGATTGGAACTGTAGCTCAGGCACCCGGCCAGACCCAGCGGCAGCAGGCACACGATCAGCACTTTCTTCATTACAGCGTATCCTTTCAGGACGACACCGCAGCGAGATGGTCGTGGACGCTTGCGTCTGAAATGATACGGTCTGTCAAATGGCTGTGCGGTTCATTGCTGCAGGAGCGTGGGATGCGGCGTGCCGATGGGGCCGGTCACGTCAGGCGTCGGCACGCCATGCAGCACCTCATTATACTCATCGCGCATCATGGCGCCGCCGAGGACGGGCGGCCTGCTGCCGCAGGCGTCATTGCCTTGGGTTGCGAACCGCAGGGCCGAATAGGCCGTGCTGTCG
>DAICYU010000320.1 GCA_027311485.1 Acetobacteraceae bacterium | reverse complement strand
CCCTTCCCCAGATGGCCAGACATATCGGCATGCAGCCGTAGCACCGCTTTCAGATGCTTGATGTCCTTGTAGAAGGTGACGCTTTCGACTTCGCCGACCTCCATGCCTTCATATTTGACTTTAGTACTGTCCGCCTTGATGTCGGCGGTGGGAAAAATGACGGTGACGGACGGGCCGCGCTGGGCGAATTGCTGGAATGTAAGGTAGGCAACGATGGCCAGTGCGGCGATCGGTACGCTCCAGATCCAGCCGGGCCACCGGCTTTGCTTCTCAACCGCCTGCGGTGTCTGTTCGTCCGTCACCGCACGGCATCCCAGATCAGCCGAGGATCGAAAACGTGCGCAGCCAGCATGGTCAACACGATCACCGCCAGGAATGCGGGCGCCCCTTTTGCCGCCTGCACACTGACCAGGCCGCTGAACTGCATCAGCGGCAGGAAAATCGATATCGTAAATACATCAATATTCGACCACCGCCCGATTTCCTTGATCACCCGGTACAGGCGGGTCTTCAGCACCAGGCGGCGGGACGAACGATGCCGGGCAGACCAGATCAGCCAGGTCATGCCAATCAATTTCAGCAGCGGAATGGCAATACTGGCGGTGAAGATGACCATCGCCAGTGGCCAGAGTCCCGCTGACAGAAGCTGCGCCACACCGCTGGCGATAGTGTGCCGCTTCAGTTCGCCCAGCTGGAAGTCGATACTCATCGGGAACCAGTTGGCCACCGGATACAGCAGATACCCGGCCGTCACCAGGGCGCTGGCCCGCATCAACGACCACGGCCGCCGCCGGTGAACCGTTGCGTGACACCGCGGGCACCGTCCGCCCTCCGTAGCCTGCGGCAGGATCAGGTCGCACGCCACACAGGCGACGCCGTGATCGGGCGGTGGCGTGGGCTTCGCGATCAGGTGCCACACCGCCCGGCGATCGAGCATGGCGCGGGTCAGCATGGAAAACGCCGCCGCACCGATCAGGCACCAGCCGCCCGGACCGATATGCATCGGCATCTTGGCCGCGACGCGGCTGTAACCGATGACCGCACCGATCAGGTACACATCGGGCATCGCCCACAGGTCCAGATGCTCGGCCCAGCGGAACACCCTGCCCATCCACGGCTCATGCCGGCGGAAGTGGATTGCCGCCAGGACCGACGATAACATGCCGAACCGAAAGAACGGCAGGATGATGCCCTGCAGCCCGACAACGATCGCCAGCAGCAGCCATCCTTCCGTCCACATGCCCACCACCCCGGATCCGAGCCGGGAGGAGCGGCTGATGCCGTCGATCGAAACCCTGAGCAGGGGCATCAGATTGGCCGGGAACAGCAGCAGGAACGTGGCGACGGCCAACGCGAGCGCCACGTCCGTGCTACGCCCGGTCGAGCGTTCAAGCGTGTTTTCGCAGCGGCAGCACAGCAACTTGCCACGACCGCGCATGGCCGGCAGTTGCTGAGCTGTCCCACAGTCCGGGCAGGCGAGGAGCATCGGGACGAGACGTGATCCAACAAGGGTTGCGGTGAGGGAACGCGACCGCGCGGTTCCAGTTTTCGGACCGCGGCCCGTTTGCGGAGGAAACAGAACAGAAGTCGGGGAGGGTCGCCATCAGCAGGAGATCGGCCATGATCATCGCCTGCCCGGACTGCGCCGCGGTACAATCCTTGCCGGCGCAGCCACGAAGCGGGCATCTGGACTGCTGGCAGTGCGGTGGCGTTCTGGAGCACCGCACCGGGCGCAGCGTTGATGCGGCCCTGGCCTGCGCGATCGCGACAATGCTGCTGATGCTGCCGGCCAACCTGATGCCGCTGGTGATGGTCCGGCCTTTGTCCGGGATCAGCGTATCCACCTACCTGGGTTCGGGGTGCGCCCTGATCTGGGAACAGGGCTGGCCGCTGATCGCGATCGTGCTGGGGTTGCAGGCCTTGCTGCTGCCGTTCTTTCGCTTCGGCCTGCTGATCGCCGCCCTGACGGCGATCCGGCTTCACAAACGGCCGCATTGGGTCGGGCGCGCATTTCGTTACGCCGAAATGCTTGATCTGTGGGCCATGCCGGATGTGTTGCTGGCCGGCGGTATCCTGGGCTATGGCCGCGTCGCGGTGGTCATGCCGGCCCGGATTCAGCCGGGCGGCTGGTGCCTGATCGCGGCGGCGCTGCTGTCGATGCTGACCCGGGCGACACTCGACCGGCGAGCGGTATGGCAGCGCATCGGTGCGCCAACCAGTTTCGTTTCCAAGAAGATGAGGGCGTGCATGGCCTGCGATCTGGTGCTGCCCGACACGCACCGAAGCTGCCCCCGGTGCGGCGCCTGGCTGCACAGGCGCAAGCCGTTCGCGTTGATGCGGACGAATGCGCTGCTGCTGACCGCGTTGGTACTGCTGCCGGTGGCGAATTATTTCCCGGCGAGTTCCCTGTGGGAAGCCGGCGTGGCTTACCCGCACACCGTGTTCGGCAATGTGCTGTCCTTGTTCCGGGAAGGGTATGCACCGGTGGCCATGCTGCTGTTCCTGACGAGCGTCGCCATTCCGATTTTCAAGATCGGCGGCATCGCATGGCTGTCGCTGTCCGTGATGTGGGGATCAGGCCGAGCGCTGCGGTTCAAGTCGAGATTGTACCGGAATTTGGAGGCGATCGGCCGGTGGTCCAACCTGGACCCGTTCTCCGTCATGATCTTTGCCCCCATGCTGCAATTCGGCCCGCTCGCCCGCATCACCCTGGGCGGCGGCGGCTCCGCGTTTGTCGCGGTTATCGTGCTGTCGACCATTGCCGCCAGGACGTTCGACCCGCGCCTGATGTGGGACGCGGCCCGACCGGCCGAACCGGCGAGCGGACGGCCATGAAGCCAAACGGCGTAGGCGGTGACGCAGCCATGGCGCATACATAGGACCAGATTCAGACCGGAGGGGGACACCGTGAACAGCCCAGCTCAGCCCGAGGCGGCGCCTACCGCCGCCACCGCGGGACCGTCCGCCGCGATCGCCCAACCGTCCCGGGTCGCGACCGTGCCCGCGGCGCAGCTACGGACAGTGATGGCCGGCGTGCTGCTGGCGATGGCGCTGGCCGCGCTGGACCAGAACATCGTCAACACCGCCCTGCCCCGGATGGCGGCCGATCTGGGCGGCATGGGTCACCTGTCATGGGTGGTGACCGCTTTCATGCTGACATCGACCACGACAACGCCGCTGTACGGCAAGTTGTCCGACATCTATGGCCGGCGCCGGTTGTTCTTCATCGCGATCGTGCTGTTCCTGACCGGGTCGATGCTGTGCGGCGCGGCGCATTCCATGGCCGAGATCATCCTGTACCGGGCGCTGCAGGGCCTTGGGGCCGGCGGGCTTCTGGTGCTGGCGCAGGCGGCGATCGGCGACGTGGTTTCCCCCCGGGACCGGCCACGCTACCAGGGCCTGTTCACCGGCACCTTCGCCCTGGCCAGCGTGGCGGGGCCGTTGCTGGGCGGCTTCATCACCTCGGCGCTGTCCTGGCGCTGGGTCTTCTATGTCAACCTGCCGGTCGGCATCCTGGCGCTGGCGATGATCGCCATGGGTCTGCGCAAGCCGCCGTCGGGCAAAGTGCGGCCGATCGATTTCCTGGGCGCGCTGCTGCTGACCGGCGCCACGGCGATGCTGCTGTTGCTGCTGGCATGGGGCGGCACCGAGTTTCCCTGGCTGTCGTTCGACAGTGCCGGCCTGCTGGCAGTTACGCTGATCCTGTCCGCCCTGTTCGTATGGCAGGAACTGCGTGCCCCGGAACCGCTGATCCGCCTGCCGTTGTTCCGCAACGCTGTATACGCGCGCGGCGTGGCGGTTGGCGGGATGATGGCGTTCGCGATGCTGGGTTCGACCGTGTTCCTGCCGCTGTATTTCCAGCTGGTGCTTGGCATGAGCCCGGCTGTGGCCGGCATGATGCTGCTGCCGCAGGTGATCGGCATGCTGCTCTCCTCCATCATCGGCGGCCGCATCGTCACCCATCTGGGGCGCAACAAGCCGTTTCTGCTGACCGGCCTGGGGCTGGAGGCGGTGGCGCTGGCGAGCCTGGCGGGCTTCGCGTTCCTCGGCGCCGCGCCGGCCGCATTCCTGGTGTCCATGGGCGCGCTGGGCCTTGGAATGGGCATGGGGATGCCGAACCTGACCACGGCGGTGCAGAACGCCGTCGCGCATCGGGAGCTTGGGGCGGCAACTGGCGCGATGAGCTTCGCCCGGTCGCTTGGCGGCGCGCTGGGCGTCGCGACCTCGGGCAGCATCATGTCGGCGCGGCTCGCGGCCGCGACCGCCGCGGCGCACGGTGCCCTGGATCTGGGCGCGCTGAACGCGCACGGGATGCAGGCCCTGGCCCGGCTACCAGCGGACCAGCAGGCGGCGATCAGTGCCGCTTACCGAACGGCGCTGACCGGCTGCTTTCTACTCAGCGGTGTGGTGATGACCGCCGCATTCCTCCTGGTTCTGGGACTGCCGGAGCTGGTGCTGCGGAGTGAAATCGGCGACGCCCCGGCTTGACACGCCGCCTGCTGCCGATGGTGCGCCCGGGCGATCCTGCCGCGGGCGTCCATCCGTGGGCGTCCATCCGGCCGGATCATGCCAGCGGCCCTTTGGGCCGTCTGGTGTGCGCGCGGGGTTGGAGGGGCGGCCGCGCGCGAAACCAATAAGATACCGGCGGCCCGACCGTTTGAAAAACGGTCGATACATCGGGCCGCTGGTATCAGTGCGCATCGGCATTGCTCCGCTTTTGTTTGAATGTCTGCCCGGTATGGCGACCTTGCCCTGACTGTCGCGGACCCGTAGTTAGGAATGTTCCACCGTCAGGGGCCAGACATGTCTCTCACCCGTAAGCGTATTCTGATCACCGGTGGCGCAGGCTTCCTCGGTTCCCACCTGTGTGAACGCCTGCTGCGTGAAGGCAACGACATCCTGTGCGTGGACAACTATTTCACCGGACGCAAAGACAACATCGTGCATCTGATGGGCGACAATCATTTCGAGGCGCACCGCCACGACGTGACGTTCCCGTTGTACGTGGAAGTGGATGAGATCTATAATCTCGCATGCCCGGCATCGCCGGTCCACTACCAGTTCGATCCCGTACAGACGACAAAGACCAGCGTCATCGGCGCCATCAACATGCTTGGCCTCGCCAAGCGGCTGGGGATCCGGATCCTGCAATCGTCCACCAGTGAGGTGTATGGCGACCCGACGGTTCATCCGCAGACCGAGGACTACCGTGGCAACGTCAATCCGCTTGGTCCGCGCGCCTGTTACGATGAAGGCAAACGATGCGCCGAGACCCTGTTCTTCGACTATTACCGGCAGCACCAACTGCAGATCAAAGTCGCCCGTATCTTCAATACATATGGGCCGCGCATGCATCCGAATGACGGGCGGGTGGTGTCCAACTT